>CAIJTV010000347.1:0-8341 GCA_903823635.1 uncultured Planctomycetaceae bacterium | reverse complement strand
GGCCTGCTCTGATGTTAACGACTTAAAGACGGCATCGGTCTGCTGAGTCTGATAGAAGTAAATGTTCTTTGATGCATCTGATTCGCCCTGATCATGACCATAAACGATCGGCCCTCCGAAGGCGGCCTTGTCAACACTGTCACCATCGGCTCGCAGGGTTAGATGTCGACCGGTCAACATAAACTCAAACTGCTTTGAACCCGGCTCACCAAACATTGCGACGCTGAACTCATGCAGACCACCGGCATCTTCGTCCATCTGCCGAGTCATCCGCTCGTAGCCTTCTTCACTGCAAAGACCTTTTACGATCCGTCCCACCATCTCACGCTGTGGAGATGTGAAGAAGGTTTCTCCCATCGTAGGCTTGGTCACATGCCAGTTCGCGCTGATACGGTGTCGTAGCTCGTGCTCGAAGTTGAAGCAGAGCACCTTCTTCTGATCGTCGGTCAGCGATGCGTAGAACTCGGCGACTGCCGTCTCTGAGGCACTCGTACGTGACGGCCCGGCGAATAATCCGGCGGCAAATGCCCGCCTAGGAAGCATCGCCAGCGAAGAGGCCGCAGCAACGGCTTTGACAAACGAGCGTCGATTGACTGAGCAGCACTCAGAAACACCGGATTCAACTCTGTTCTCAGACTTCATGATGAACTCCCGTGGTGAAATTGGGATGGCAGGAAGAAAAATCGCCGTTGCAGGTCCCCGAGTATACCGTTCTAAATCCACAAGTGAAGACGATCAGTCTACAAACAGGAACTCGTTGGAGTTCAACAACGCTCTACAGACCGATGTCAGGCCGCCACTGGACGACAGTTCTTCAAGAACCGTCAGTTCTTCAATGGTGGGTTCTCGGAGCCAGCAGCTGCGAATGGCCGCGATGACATGATCCTGCGATGTTGAGCCTGTCGTTTCAACGCGGGCCGCAAACTTCTCGGCAAAGTGCAGCATGAAGTGATTGTTCCATAAGACCAGCGACTGCAGTGAAGACGACGAGAAGCCTCGCACCGGCGACAGATGACCAAGGTCCGGGAAATCAAGAGCTTCCATAAACGGATCCTGAATGCTTCGCCATACAATTCGATAGATGCTGCGACGAGTGGCCCCAGGAGTACTCCAGTCAAACGAGTCGTAGTCCAGAACCGGCGTCAGCTGGGGCCCGGGGCTCGACAGAAAATGAGCAACACCAGGGCCGCCCGTCGTCAAATCCAGTTGGCCGCTGACCACAAGCACTGCATCGCGAATGCTGTCTGCATCCAGGCGATGTCGATTCATTTTCCAGAGCAGACGATTATCCGTATCAACCTGCGCGGCATCGTCTCGATGGGCTGAAGATTGCTTCCACGTTTCCGATGTAACGATCAATCGATGCAGCGATTTCAGTGAGCCTTTTGCATCGTCCCGAAACCAGATGGACAACCATTCCAGCAATTCCGGATGAGACGGAACACCGCCCATGCGGCCAAAATCGCTCGGCGTATCGCACAGGCCTCGACCAAAATGATAATGCCAGGTTCTATTGGCAATGCTGCGCCATGTCAGTGGGTTGTCGCGATGAGCAATCCACTCGGCCAATGCCGCACGTCGCTGGGACTCATGAGCGCCGTCCGGTATTTCAAAGCGGGCCGGCAGAGCAGAAACCGCTGACAATGCCCCCGCACCAACCTCCGCGCCGGGCTTGTCGAGATCTCCGCGTCGCAGCACATGAATCGTGCGAGGTGCCGCGAAGGTGATGACTCCTCGTTCGTTTTCCGCACGGGTTCCGGCGGCATAAAGTTTAGCTGGCTCAGGCAGTTTTTGAAGCTCTTCAGACGCCAGTTGATTAACGACTTGGGCCGCGAGAGCCAGTTGTTGTTCAGGAGTTCTCTGATCATTTGCGAGTTTTAGAATCTGATTGATTTCCAGAGGTACGACTGCTGTTAGCACCGCGTCAGAATCTGTCTCCGACAGTGAAAATCTCCCGACGATATGAACACCGCCGTGGATTTGTCGCATCAACACGGACAGTTTCATTCCCGGTTCCACAGCCAGTGGTTCCGCCAGCTCAAAGACAATCAAATGAGGTTGTCCGACCTGAGGATGAATGCCCCAAGCTGTGGTCAGATTGCCGTCGATCGCGTGACTGGCAGTCCATCCCGACTGATCAAAATCCGCGGTTGCTCTACGAAATGCCAATTGCTTCGGCTCGGGAGACTTCGGCGAAAACACCTGCACGACGAACTCGGTCAAATGCAGATTGCCGTTGTCCATGCGGCCAGGACCATTCATGGGCAGCGAAGGATCCGTGAGCACGTCCAGTCGCAGCGCGGTGACGGATTTCAACGTTGTCGAACAGGTGACGGTGGTCGTTTCTTTGTCGGGCCGTGGCCCCGTCGAAAGAATCGAACCGTCCGGCTGACGCATCAGCATGGCCGCATCGACCGACACAAACGCTTCGATGTCCAGCGGCTGCCAGTTGGCCTCGGGGCCTCGTTGATTCATCCATTTTGCAACCAGCGTCTGGTGTTCCGGTAGCAAAAGAATAGACGCGTCTTTGCGATCCGCCGCATCTTTCAGAGTTGCCCATTGCCGTCGTGTCCTGCCGACAGAGGCATCCGCATCAAAGGTGATGTCGCCTTTGCCAAGTCCGGCGAACACAGCTTGCAGGGAGTAGTAGTCGTCCTGAGAAATCGGATCAAACTTGTGCTGATGACATCGAGCACAATTGGCGGTGGTGCTTACAAACGCGGACATCGTTTGTGTCACCATGTCGTCGCGGTCAAGATTCTCAAACGCATTGACCGCCGTGGCCGCCGCGCTATGATCGTAAGTGCCTGCTCCGATGAAACCAAGAGCCGGTATCAGATGAGTTTCCTCGGGGTACAAAGCGTCAGCCGCCAGTTGCTCACGGATGAATCGATCCCACGGCTTATCCTCGTTCAGGCTTTGGATCAAATAATCGCGATAGCGCCACGCATTCTTTCGCAGCACATCATGTTCATATCCGTGCGTGTCCGCGTAGTGAATCGTATCCATCCAATGCCGTGCCCAGCGTTCACCGTAGCGAGGTGACTCGAGCATGCGGTCGACGAGGCGTTCATAAGCATCCGGAGCAGGATCGTTGACAAAGGTCTCCACTTCTTCGATCGCAGGATGCAGGCCATGCAAATCAATCGACAAGCGTCGGATCAGCGTGCGGCGATCAGCTTGGGCCGATGATGTCAGCCCATTCGCTCGAAGTTTTTCGCGAATGAATCGATCGATGGGATGCGTTGATTCTGTGGCTTCCGCAGACGGCGGGAATTCAGGTCGCGTCAGAGGCTTTAACGACCACCAGTCGGCCGCATCTTTCAAGTCTGGTTTCTGCGGCTCAGCATCTCGCGGATCAGCGGCCCCTTGCTTAACCCATTCGACAAGTACGGCGATTTCTTCATCGCTTAACTTCTCTTCCGGCATTTTCAGATCCGCATCCGAATGCCGCACAGCTTTGATCAGTAGGCTGTTTTCCGGATCACCGGGCATAATCGCGGGGCCCCGATCGCCCCCTTTTTGCCAGCCACTTTTCCAGTCGAGAACGAGACCACCGCTGATTTCCGACCCCGAGTGCGAATGACACTCATAACAACGCCGCTTCAACAGGGGTTCGACAGATTCGCGAAAGAACTGCGTTTCATCAGCGCGTGTCGTTGTGATGCCAATTGAGAACAACAGGCTGAAGGTGATGCCAATTCTTAAGCCTGCCACAAGCATTGCATTCTCTGGGTTGAGCTATTCGACGTAAAGGAAACCGTTCGAACACAGCAGGGTCTGACACAACAGATTCAAGTTCGCCGCTGCAATTTCTGGTGGAGCATCCGGCGGAGGAGTCAGAAATTCAACCGCTGAAGTGATCTCATCAGCATTAGGAGTTCGTCCATAAATCAGTCGCCACGTCAGAGTCGCCTGCGTCGGCAAGTCGCTGCTTGTGGCACGAACTCGGTCGCCAATCAGGCCGGCCTGCTGCACCATAAACGGGTTGTTCAGCATCAGCAGAGCTTGAGGTGCCGCCGTCGAAACCGGCCGCCGGTCACAGTTAGGTGTCATTCGCGGAAGATCGAACGGCTCAATCACACTCAGCGGCATCGACCGACGCACCTGCACATAAATGCTACGCCGGAATTCATCTTCACCCAACGCCTCGACTTTCCCCGATGGCCGTCCGGCAGAATCGCGAGTATCAACGGCCACGACAAACTGGCCGACCTCATCCGGGCTGACCGGGATCGGCTTGCCGAATTGCTTTGCCGCCAGCTTGCCACTGATCTGCAGGATGGAATCACGAACCGTTTCTGCTTCCAGTCGTCGAACATTCATGCGGCCCAGCAGGCGATTCTCGACGTCCACAGCGTCCAGTTCCGGACGATGAGCAGACACTTGACGGTAGGCCGTGGAATTCAACATCTGGCGATGGAAACGTTTCAGCGTCCAGCCTTCGTCCATAAAGTCGCGAGCCAGCCAATCCAGCAGTTCCGGATGCGAAGGCTGTTCGCCCTTCACCCCAAAGTCCGCAACCGTCGACACAAGCCCCTGACCAAAATGATGCAACCAAAATCGATTCACAAGAACCCGAGCAACCAGCGGATGTTGTCCGTTCGTCAGATGTTTCGCATACGCCAGTCGACGGCCTGAAGTTGGCACTGCGGGATCGTCAGCAGGAATTGCCAATGATCCGGAGTTAAGAACAGACAACTCGCCCGGTGCGATCTCCTGACGCGGTTGCTGGTGGTCACCGCGCGAGAACAACTTTGTTACCGGAATCTGCCCGGGCACCTCATTGAGACACATCACATAGTCATCAGCCGGTCGTTTCTTCTTCGTCTCGGCAGTCAGATCGTCCCATTTCTTGTTGAACCCGGTCAGTCGATCGGGCAGATACAAATAAACGGATCCACGGTCGACGTTCAGGAAAGGAAACTCCTTGATCAATTGCTGCTGTTCCGGAGTTCGCTTATCAGCCGCAGTTTCTCGCGCGGCGCGAGCCAGTGGCTGCTGTTCAGCTGGTAGCTTTTGGAGTTCGCGTTCAAACGTGTCTTTGACAATCCCATCCAGTTCCTCAGTGCGCTTGTTCGAAACGTCCGCGAGTTCCGCATCAACAGTTGCAGCGGCTTTTTGTGTTTCCGTGGACCACAGCGAAACAAGGCGTCCACCGGGAACTCGCCAGTTGTTGGGATCATAAGCCGGCTCAAAGAGTGCTCGCAGGCGATAATAATCGGCCTGAGTAATCGGGTCATAACGATGCTCATGACACTGCGCGCAGCCCACGGAAAGGCCCAGCACAGCCGTTGAGGCGACCTTGATTGTTTCGGCGATTACATCATTGCGAGCCGTCACGACATCCGGGCCACCGGCCGCTGTTCCGTCGGGACACATCCGCAGAAAGCCCGTTGCGATGAGTTGATCAGCCTGCTCCGGAGCCAAATCCTGATAAGGCGGAGTCAACAATTCATCGCCGGCCAATTGTTCAACCAGAAACTGATTCCACGGCTTGTCATTGTTGAACGATCGAATCACATAGTCGCGATACTTCCACGCCCATGGACGTTCGACATCGGTCTCGTTGTAGCCATCGCTGTCCGCATACCCGGCGACATCCAGCCAGTGCCGTCCCCAGCGTTCACCGTACATCGGAGATGCCAGCAGTTCGTCCACAAGTTTGGTCCATGCATCCGGAGCCGTATCGGCCACAAACTTGTCGATGGCTTCCGGAGTCGGAGGTAACCCGGTCAAGTCGAACGTCACTCGACGAATCAATGTCTCACGATCCGCTTCCGCACTGAAACTCAGACCTTTTGATTCCAGCTTCGACAGCAAGAACGCATCCACAGGAGTCGACACCATCGCCTGCGCGGTGACGGAAGGTACTTCCGGCTTCACAATCGGGCGGAACGACCAGTGCTGACGCTCTTCTTCGGTGAACGTATCTCCGGCCGCCAGAGTTTCCGGCTCGGGACGTTCGGTCGTTGCGCCGTTATCGATCCACTGAGCAAGTAACTGCAGTTCTGCGGGCGACAGTTTCTTCTTGCCCGGCGGCATCTCTCCGGAGGCGACTCGTTGATAGAGGAGGCTGGCTTTGTGATCGCCAGGAACAAGCCCCGGACCTGATTCGCCGCCCTTTAACAGAAAGAGAGCCAGCCGCGAATCGATGCCGCCTTTTAGCTCCGGCTCTTCTCCATGACAGTGCCAGCAATGAGCCTTCAGAATCGGACGGATATGTTTTTCAAACTGAGGTTTGGATGCAGATTCATCCGCACGAAGGGATGTAAGCGGCAACGTCAATGCGAGTACCGACACAACCAAGAGGGATTTCAGTCGATTCATGGCTTTGCACCAGACAGCAAAATGCGGCGGTTTTGAGGCAGGAAGAACCGTGGAGGGATCCTCACTTTACCCAAATTTTCCGCATGAGCAACCGCCGTTTCCGGTCGGGCCACTGTTCGGAGCAAATGTCAGTGTTTCAGAGCCCAAGCCACCACTACGCCAACCGCTTCTCCGCGATCGTGCCGTTTGGTGAATTCTTGACGTTATAGCCTCGGCTCTCGATATCCTTCCGAAGACCATCTGCGGTCGGCCAGTCTTTGCGCTGTCGAGCATCATCGATCTGTCGGCACAGACTTTCAATCTCCACTTGCTCGCCCGACGCCTCACCGGAACCCGCGGCATTGGCTCCCAGCGGCGCGACGGCCAGCACCTCGTTGATGCGATTGAGTGCTCCCAGAGCGGCACCGGCATCATCAGGAGTTGACGAGGCCCATGGCAAAATTGCTCCCAGCGCGCCGGCGATGTTGAGGTCGTCGGCCAGAGCTTCTGCGAACTCCTTCAGAATCGGATAGCTCAAATCGACTGGCTCCGCTTTGCCCCCGCAAGCCGCTTCCAGCTTGGCTCGGAAATCCGTCAGACGCTTCACGGCACCCGCGGAATCCAGCAGACCCTTTTTCGTGAAGTTCATATTGGCACGATAGTGCGACTTAATCAGTTCCAGTCGCAACACGGCCGGATGTACCTGAGTTCCCGTCGCGCGGCCTTCGAGCACATCGCGGACTGTCCAGAAGTTGCCTTTGCTCTTCGACATCTTTTCGCCTTCGACCATCAGGAAGCGGGCATGCATCCAGATATTGGCGAACTTGTCTTTGCCAGTGGCTCCGCAGGTCTGAGCAATCTCGCATTCATGATGCGGGAAGATCAAATCTTCGCCGCCCGTGTGAATGTCGATCACGTCACGGCCCAGACGTTTGCGAGCCATGCACGAGCATTCAATATGCCAGCCAGGGTAACCCATGCCCCACGGTGATTTCCACTTCATGATGTGAGAATGATCGGGCTTCCACAACATAAAGTCGGCGGGATGTTTTTTGTTCGACTGATTTTCATCGCTGATGCGACCACCAGCTCCGGTGAGGAGACGATCCAGAGTATTCCCGCTCAACTTGCCATAGGCCGGGAAACTTTCGACGCTGTAATAGACAACTCGATCCGGACCAACGTACGCATGTCCGTTCTTCAGCAGTTGAGTAATCATCTCCTGCATGACATCGATGTTCTCCGTCGCGCGCAGGATGTTTTCGGGTTCTGAGGCGACCTTTACGCCGAGCAGTTTCGCGTCGTCCAGAAACGCGTTCATATAGTATTCGGCGATCTGATACGGATCGTCGGGATTCTGAACGGCTCCTTCGGGAACCTTGCCGGACTTCTTGTCTTCTTTGACTCGTGCGGCCGCCGCCTGCATTTTGTCCTGACCGCCACCGTCGGCGTTTGAGTCGTCTGTCATGTGACCGACGTCGGTGATGTTCATTACGTGATGAACTTTGTGCCCGAAGAATTCCAGAGTTCTTCGAATCACGTCCGCGAACAGGAAGGATCGGAAATTTCCGATGTGAGCAAAGTCGTAGACCGTCGGCCCGCAGCTATACATTCGCACGCAGTCGGTGTCGGCCGGCTGGAAGGTTTCGGTGGCGTTCGTGAGCGTGTTGTAGAACTTGATTTCCATGGGGATTCGGTCTCATACGGGCACAAAATTCTGAATAAGCCGCGCGAGGATAGTAAAACTGCGCGTTTGAGTGCAGCCCGGTTTTCTGAAACCGCTCCAGGTTTCTCAGCGACACCACGAAAACTGCTTTTTCTCAAGCATTTTTCGCAGCAGGAGAGTCGGCGAGGGGATCTGATGAGGGCATGTGCTGGCATCACGAGCAAAGAAAAAGAACGCTGACGCGACGGAATACAGATCCATGTTTACGAAGCGCCGGGTCCCAAAACGGTTTGTGTCGTAAGGGGGTCTCATGAACTTACATAGTGTGCTGTCCCGGGTTATAACCTGATGTCGGAAACACGTTGT
>CAIJTV010000346.1:0-2472 GCA_903823635.1 uncultured Planctomycetaceae bacterium | reverse complement strand
CGTGACATGCCGGAGAAGATCAGCAAAGCCCTGGAGTGTCACGATAAGGTTCGCGAAGTCGCTGATAAGTATCATCACTTCAACAGCTTTCTGTACCTTGGCCGCCTCTACAATTTTCCCGTGGCACTTGAAGGAGCACTGAAGCTCAAGGAAATCAGCTACATTCATGCGGAAGGTTATCCGGCCGCCGAAATGAAGCATGGCCCGATTGCTCTGGTGGATCAGCAGACGCCGAGCGTATTCGTGATTCCTCGCGGCGGTATCTATCCCAAAGTCGTCAGCAATATGGAAGAAATCCGAGCGAGGCGAGGCCCGGTCATTGCGATCGCTTGTGAAGGCGACACGGACATCGCGCGGATCGCCGATGATGTGATCTACGTACCGGATGTGGAAGAATACCTGCAACCGCTCGTCTGCGCAATTCCGCTGCAACTACTGGCCTATCACGTGGCGCTTCTGCGAGGCTGCAACGTGGATCGCCCGCGAAACCTGGCGAAGAGCGTGACGGTGGAGTAGCGTTGCGTGAGGCGAACGTGTACTCCGGCATTTCAGATCTGCAATTTGAAATTCAGGATCGTCACTCGTTGTCGCCCTACTGTTTCTGCAGCACAAACACTGCATCGCCCAGATCATTGTTGAGTGTCAGCGGTTCACTGAGGTCGTAGCAAAAATCGAAGACCTCCAGCAACCTGAGTGAGGGAACTGATCTCAGCAATACTCGAAACTGATCGGCGCGATAGATGCGCAATTGATGGTCTGTCGACAGCCGAATAGTCTTTTTCGGTGTCGTGACTTTCAGGCTGAAACGAACGGTTTCGATTCTCTTGCGGCGACTGAAATTCAGGACTCGAATCGTCGTCGTGACTCGTGTACCGCGATGATTAATGGTCCATCGTTCACAGTCTTCCTCGGCGGTATCCGGAGGCAACAGATGAAACCCCAGAAGATAAATGCCGCCCGGACGAAGTGACTCAGCGACGCACTCAAGATGCTTTCGAGCAGCCTCTTCGGTCAGCAGATGCCGAAACGTATTGACCAGGCAATGGGCCAGATCAACGGACTGCGGCAGACGGAAGCTGGTCATGTCGCCACAGAAGACATCAGCGATAAGTCGGCGACGTTTGAGCTGTCGTTGAGTCCACGCGACGCATGACGTATTAAGATCAAACGCAGTCACGTGGAAGCCGCGTTTGGCTAGTTCCACGACCTGACGTCCACCACCGCAGCCAATCTCGAGTATCCTGGGGTCATCCGCTTTCAGATAATGTGAAGCAGCGGTTTCAATGAAGTTGGCTTCGTAAAGCGTCTCATCGCTGAAAGCCAGGTCCCAGTAGCCCGGAGCGTCATAGCAGTCCGGCGATTGATTGTTCATGAACTACTTGCGATCTTCGAAGTCTTCGTATTCGTCGTCGTAGCTGTCTTCCATCGCAGGGTCGTCGAAGAGCTGTTCGCCATCGTCCTCGACACCATCTGTGTCTTCAGCGAACTCGCCTTCGCCTTCTTCGAATTCATCAGCCTCTGCGGGCTGTGAAGATTTTTTTCCAGGGGCTGCAGCAAATCCTGAGGCTCCAGCGGCCGCCGCAAGTGCTGGATCGGGCATCAGACCCGGGAAGAACATGATTCCGAAGGGAAGGAAGGCCATGGACAGACTGGCCAGTGCGGCCAGAACCCACACAATCCAAAGAACAACCGAGACCCTCGCGCCGTCGGACAGCATGCCCTGCAGCAATCCAAGCACGAGAAACGCCAGCAGGGCAGCCGCAGGAATAGCCGCGACAAAGGAAACGGCAATAAATTGTTTCTTGTTCATGAACCGGTTCTCGGATCTCAGGCGACGTGATAAATCCAGGGCTGGGCCGGAATCTGAAACGCGACAGCCTCGTTTCGTTGGTTCCAAAGCGAAGAAACACAGCGAACATCGGCGACACAGTCTGGATTTATCGTCATCGTAAGTTCGGAGAATCAGTTGTCGCAATGGCTGACCTCAGACTTTAGCACTTTTACGGTTGAGTACGAGTTCTCGCGATTAACCGGGATTTAATGATTGTCCGGATCATGGACGGCTTGTCGTAGGGCCGTGAAGCCGAAACAATGCCCGAACTTCGTTGAGCCAGGGAGTGTTCGGACCACATTTCACGTGGGTTTCGAACTGTGTTTTCTCGAGGTTTTCGCTGTGAACCGCTGTTGGTCTGAGCCATGGGCGGTTAAAACGGGGCCGTCTGGGTTTGTCTGAACTGTGGTGGAGCTTTGTATGTTTCGATTGAGTCTTGTCGCCTTGGTTTTCGCTTGCTGTCTCCTGAGACTTGCCGCCTTGGGATCTGACCCGGTCCCAGACAGCGACTCCGCGAAAGCTGCCGATTTCCCTCGACAGATTCAGGAACTGGCCATTGTGAATGATAAATCGCCAGTGGCTTACTGGGGGACTGACCCCGAGAAATATACAGGCTGGAAATCTCATTCGAATCGGCTGAT
>CAIJTV010000345.1:0-4730 GCA_903823635.1 uncultured Planctomycetaceae bacterium | reverse complement strand
TGTCCCTCTTTCCTCGCCGCGCGGGCTGCCAGGAGGCGCTGCATAAGTTCTCGTCCTTCCACGGCAGCGACACCCGCATTTTCGGAACCCAGAGATTCCACGTGATAGCCAAGCTCTCGGGCTCGGGCCGCCGCCGCTTCAATCGCAATTCGGTTACTGGCCACGATGACATTTCGAGCTGCCGTTGTCGACGCGGGTTTAACCTGTGCTTCTCGTCGTGACTCGAGGAACGTAAAAACACTGCGAGGGATCGTCTGCAAAAGTTGACGGCGATTCAGAATCTCGATCGCTTGATCAGCACGAGATGGCGCGGGTGTTGTGGGGCCGGAGCCGATGACTTCAAGTGGATCGCCGATGACGTCGGAAATGATCAGTGCGATGAGTGTTCCAGCAGTGCAGGCTGAGGCTAGTCGCCCGCCTTTGACCTGTGAGATTTGAGTTCTCACGAGGTTCAATTCCTGAATTGGCGCTCCGCTGGAGGCGAGTGCTCGCGTCACCGCCAGTTTGTCGGCCAGAGAAATCTGGGGCACGGGACTGCAGAGCAGGGCACTCGCACCACCAGACAACAAGACGAGGCACACATCGTTCTGCTGCAGGTTGCTGATGCGTCGAAGGATTTCATTCGTTCCGTTCACACCTTCACTGGTGGGCTCATTGATTCCGGCTGGACGTGCGGCGTGCAGATGAATTCGCTGCAGCGGTCGTACGCAGTCGGCTGGTACGTTGACCCAGCCACTGATTTGCGAGGCTGGTAGATATTCCAAAAGGGCCGACTCCGCCCCAGCCGCCATTCCTGCGCCAGCTTTGCCTGCGCCGATGATTTCGATGTGACCAATTTTGCTGAGAGCCAGTTCAACATTGGCGATGCAAAGCGTTGTTCCATCGCAGGAGATGTGACGACGCACGGTGGCCGATGAGTCGACTGCAGCGACTCCGGCACGCCAGATAGTTTCCGCATGTTCTCGCAGCGACATGGCTAATGTCCCGTCATCGTGCGTACTGTGGTCCGAAGCGGCCCGCGTTTCAGGGCATGAAAACAAAAAACGACGGTCAAAAATGACCGTCGTGATTTTATTGCATTATTCAGAGCCATTGAACTCAGGCACTGGGACGCATCTGAGCATAGGTCGTCAGGACTTCGTACAAGTCGGCTGAGATGCGAACATCATCATCCGCGAAGTCAGAAACCCAGGTTCGATCCCAGATCATGGCATCAGCCAGGATTCTGGTGAGTTCACCGAGTTTGATCGACACTTCAGGCTCTGGAAACGTCAGTGTCTCTGGTTCATCAGCACCGACAAACAGCCGTAATCTGGGACGCATTCGTGAATCCTTCACCTTCACGCACCTCTTAGTTGAACCTACAACTCGAAACATGGTTTGATGCTGCAAGAGCATTTTGGCCGCATTTCGACTTATCAGGTCCGTTCCTCCTCCGTTCCAGAAACCTTATCGGGTGCAGTGTTGGGATGCCTTCACCAAAAATTCCGATTGGGTAAGACGTGCGGATTTGTTCGAGAAAGAGGCCGATGATGGAAATTCGTGTTCAAGATTGGATGTTTGGCTGATGCTTGCAGAGGAGCTTGTCGGCAGACGAAGTTGGCATCGCAGCCATGAAGTTATTGTTAGGCGGGAAATAGCAGTCGCAGTCGCCTGCGGCTTGCCGTTAAAGGATCAAAGCAAAAACCATCGATGAGCCTTAAGGCGTTTTCCTGCGCTGCCGGTGTTAAGCGGCAGCCACACATTCAGCCCACAATTTCCCGGATGACGTGACCATGGCTCAGCGGGAATGGGCGATATGTCTGATCGTACAGCATTGTTTCCGGGGAGTAACCAAGGCAGTGAAAAATTGTCGCGGTAATATCTGCCGGAGAAACAATGCCAGAGACCGGAAATGCAGCATGAGCATCGGACTCGCCGTGAACAGTCCCGCCCTTGATGCCAGCTCCGCCCAGCGCGATGGAAAAACAGTTGCCCCAGTGATCACGGCCGGCATTGCCATTGATTCTTGGTGTATGGCCAAATTCGCCGAGCCACACAACCAGCGTTTCGTCCAATAGTCCACGCTCGTCCAGATCCTGCAGCAATGCCGAGCAGGCCATATCCATTCTGGGCATCAGATGATTGCGAAGATCTGCAAAATGGTTGCTGTGAGTATCCCACGAACCATTGCCCTTGACCTCTTCGACTCGCGTCCAATTCACCTGCACCAAAGAGACACCCGCTTCTACAAGTCGTCGGGCTAGTAATACAGACTGACCAAATCGATTTCGTCCGTAGCGATCACGAGTCTCTGCGGATTCTTCGTTGATCTCAAATGCTCGACGAGCCGTGCCTCCGGTCAGAAGATTGAAGGCCTGTTCGGTCTGCTGACTGAATCGTCCGGACGCGCTGACACGTTCAATTGTTTCTCGCACCGGATCCAGTTGCGAAAGCAATGCGCGGCGGGATGTGAATCGAGCTGTGGAAACGTCGTCAGGAAAGGCGAGATCGGGGATACGAAAATTGGGTTGTGAAGGATCGCACTTGAGCAGCCATGGATCGTACTTGCGGCCGAGGATGCCGGCGGTTTGCCCTGGCCAAAGGATCTCGCCATCGTTGGCAATGTGATACGGCAGAGCAATCGCGGAGGGTGTCCCATCTCGATCCGGTTGCAGAGTGCGCATGATGGCGGCATGAGATGGCGACAGGTTCGGAGCTTTGGAGGTCACATTCTCCTGACTCAGTGGTGCATGAGGAACGCCGGTCAGCATCTGATAGCCGCTGGAGGAATGGGCCTGATCCTTGGTCACGACCGCGCGAAGGACGGCCATCTTGTCTGTATGCATGGCCGTCCGCGGCATGAGTTCGCCGACATGGATTCCGGGCACGACAGAACTGATGGGGCTGTATTCTCCTCGGACTTCTTTGGGTGCGTTGGGTTTGGGATCCCATGTTTCATGTTGAGGCGGGCCGCCCAGCAGCCAGAGCATGATGACAGACTTTGCTCGACCGAATCCCGGGGAGGCCTCTTCGATCGGTTTTGCCTGCACATGGCGATGCAGAAGTTGTGGCAAAGACAATCCTAGCGCTGACAAACCACCAATTTGCATGGCATTTCGACGCGGAAGTCTGTCGCAAAGGGACGTCGGACGATTCTGCATGGTGAGCATGAAAATCTTTCCGGGATCAGGCGGGCGTGGTTTATCAGGCGGGAAGTCATTATTCTGGGGGGCATTCACTATCGCACAATGCCCTTGTCCGATCAAGAAGTATGGCTTCAAACCATTGATCCGGGGTGATGTCTGCCTTTTTTGCTTCCACTTTCCTTTGCTCGAGTTCTGGCTCATGAAGAATTTGTTGCTGGTCGTCATTTGTTTTGTCGGGCTCTGTTTTCTGGAAGGCGCTGTGTCGTCGGCTCAGGAGACCGATGCAGGGTTTCGTTCCCTGTTTAATGGAACGGACCTCACCGGCTGGGATGGTAATACGGAACTTTGGTCCGTTGAGAATGGTTGTATTGTTGGAAAAACGAACGGTCCCGATCACTTGTCGTACAATCAGTTTCTGATCTGGCGCGGGGGAGTGCTGAAAAACTTTGAACTCCGCGTGTCCGCGAAAGTCACGGGAAACAATACCGGCATTCAGTATCGCAGTCGTGAATTGCCTGAGGTCGGGAAGTGGTCGATTGGCGGTTACCAGTGCGACATTCATCCGGCTCCTGTGAACAACGCGATGGTCTATGAAGAACGCGCTCGTCGAATCCTTGCGGAGAACGGTCAGAGCGTGGTCATTGAGTCTGCTGGAATGCGATGGCTGACAGCCAAACGCGACCCGGTTGCCAAAGACGTCGCGGAATGGAACGAATACTCAATCATCGCGAGTGGTAACCACCTCGTGCATCGAATCAATGGCGAGATTACGGCTGAGCTGACAGATTTCGAAGAATCAGCGAGCTCGCTCGAGGGGTTGATGGCATTCCAGATTCACCGTGGTCCGGCCATGACGGTGCAATTCAAAGACGTGCGGGTGCGTGAGTTGTCGGATGCGGAAGTCGCTAAGTTTGATCGTGCCACGCTTCCGGCCGATGCTACGAAGATAGAACAAAAGCCTGCGGCTGCAGGTAAACGCAAGGCGGACGAAAAGGCAAAGAACTCGCCGAAAACTTCATCACCAAAAGATGAAGCAAAAGAAAAATCAGACGCGAAGGATAAGGATGGTTCAGCAGCTAAAGCAAAGAATCGCCCGGTCACGGTTGGCCCGGCGATCGGCGAGAATAAAGCGACTCCTGTTGAACGTATTAAGGCTGCGAAAGATTTCAAAGTGGAGTTGTTGTACTCCGTACCGGGAGTTGAAGAAGGATCGTGGGTCAACTTGTGTGCTGACGACAAGGGACGGATTTATGCAAGCGATCAGTTTGGCGGGCTCTATCGGTTTATGCCACCGGCTGCAGGCGAACAATTGAAACCGGCCGCTGTTGAAAAGGTGCCGGTTGATATTCGAGCCGTCAACGGGATGGTTTTTGCCTTCGGCGCCTTGTATGTCGGCGTCAATGATTATGAGCAGAAGCTGCAGAGCGGTCTGTATCGAATCACGGACTCGGATGGCAATGACCAGTTGGATAAGGTCGAACTATTGCGCGGGATTGACTCCAAAGGCGATCACGGAGTGCATGCCGTGGTGCCGACGCCGGATGGTCAGGCCCTGTATCTGGTCTGTGGCAATAACGCAAAGCTGACAGAGACGCCGGATAG
>CAIJTV010000344.1:0-1848 GCA_903823635.1 uncultured Planctomycetaceae bacterium | reverse complement strand
GGTGATGCCGCGCTGGATCATGAACTGATCCGAGTGATCTCGATGACGGCTCCGCTCAATCGGGACCTCTTTACGAAACTGCTGGCGGGTATCTCCGATTTGACTTTGCCGGAGGACGATATCCATCGTCTCGCCGCAATCAGTCGAATCAACATTGAACGTTCGTACGAAGAAAGCGTCGCCACGGCGAAAGCACTGGTCGGGATCGACGTCAAGATTCGTCGCCTGAAATTGAAGCAGGACACGAACTGGGATGATCGCATGGGAGAACTTTACACCACGCTTTGCAAAGTCGACCCGGCAATGCCCAGTGTCATTACGGAGCAGCCTGGATTCGGTCAACCTGGCCACGTTTTGTTTCTAAGCCAGGTGCCTCAGGGAACAGTCGCAAAGGCGATCGACGGATTTGTCGCCACGATTGCCGCAGATCCGGAATTCACATGGACGAATGATGTCGTGTTCGCCATCGGAGAATCAGAGAACCCCGAACATCAGGCGATGCTCAGATCACAGCTTGATAACCTCTCTGTCCGTGACGCGATTCTGATGGATCTTGCCGACAAACCTCTGAAAGAAGATCGAGGACTGTTTCTTTCGGGCCTGGAATCCGCACAACTCAACGCAGTCGACGCCTGCACGTTGGCTCTGACAAAACTCCCACGCAGCAACGACCCGGCCGAACAATACCAGCTCCTGAGCGCGGCACGCCGGCTTATGAATGATCCGCGCGAGCTTAAGATTCGGGAGAGCATTATGAGACTCCTGCAAAACAATACCGGACAGTCGGTTCCGTTCGTCTTTGGTGAGGATGGGTATAAGGCTCAGCCGGAGTCCATGCAGGCTTGGCAAACTTACCTGCAGCAACGTTACCCGGACTTCCGCCCCGTCAGCAGTAGCGAAGTCGGTCAGCAACTACTCGCAAGCCTGAGCACAATCACCTGGGAAACAGGCGACTCTGAACGAGGCCGCAAGCTCTTCGAACGGCTGGCCTGTGCGAAATGTCATGGTGGCCGCCGCGCACTTGGTCCCGACCTGACAGGCGTCGCCAAACGCTTTTCACGCGACGACCTTTTTGCGGCGATTGTCGAGCCAAACCGCGATATCTCTGCTCGATATCAGACCACTTCGATCGAAACGAAGGCCGGAAAGGTCTACACCGGACTGATTGTCTACGAATCTGTCGACGGACTGCTGCTGCGAGATGCCGAGCACAAAACGTATCGCATTGAGGCGGCCGATATCGAATCGAAACAACTTCAGCGAAATTCATTGATGCCGGCGGGACTTTTGAAGGACACCAAGCCCGAGGAACTCGCGGACCTGTATAAGTACCTTCAGAGTCTCTAAACTTCACAAATCGCAATTTCGCCGGGTAAGTCACGTCCCTTGTCACCCAGTCCAATGGAGCAAGGAAACGGAGGTACTCGGGTTAATCAGGATCAAACTCAGTTTTGAAAAACGCTCACATTTTGCTTCCAGCGAACTCACAGAGCACTTTTTTCCCGACTTCCGCTGCTGTGTGGCAAATTTATCGATTGGCTGTTTCATCCTGTGAAACGGCGATCGGTTATTAAGCTGGCGGATGTCATCCGATCTGAGATCCAGACGAATTTTCTTTGCAGAATCAATTTCATGTCCGGAAGTTATGCCCCCGTGCTGTCCAGCAGACAACTGCAGGCAGCGCTTATCGTATTCTTTTGCTGTATTTCTCCGGCGTTCGCTGAAGACGACAACAGTGCTCCATGGCGTTACACGACGTCGCCTCCCCGTAGTTGGCTTGAGAGCAAATACGACGACGTCAAATGGAGCGAAGGACCAGGCGGTTTTGGCACGGCCGATGTCCCCGAG
>CAIJTV010000343.1:0-1961 GCA_903823635.1 uncultured Planctomycetaceae bacterium | reverse complement strand
TATCCTTGTGCTGCACGATTACCTCGCGTGTACATCAGGTGCTCATTCGAAGTCTTCGGGAAAAAGTTTTAGCCTGAAGGCAGCCGTCAACAGATCGTCGGAATCATCAATGATACTGTTGGCGTTTTTGGAGATCTGCTCAGCCTCATCACATAGCGCACGCAGATCCAGACCGCCCAGGTAATCAGTGAGTCCGTCGATCCTCTTCTCAGATACCAATTGAAAAAGTTCACGTGCACGCGAGGCGTGTCGTTGAACGCCGATCGGGCGACCTTCACGAACCTTGACACCGGCAGCAGCCAGCTTGATCAGACCCTTAAGAAAATCGGCTTCTCTGCCGGATCGACCGCACGCAATCCAGAGCTGCTCCCAGGTTTCGTGAGCTTCCCAATAGAATCCGTGGTTGAACAGGTCGATGCCGAAGAGATACTCGCGGCACTTCCGCCATTCGGAAACCAGACGGAGCGTCGCGGGAGAACTCTGAGACACTTCGCCCGATGAGATCTCATGCTGCTGATAGCTGTGTCCGGCCGGATGACTGATCGGATGGGGCATTCGTCCTGGGACGTAAGAATACGGCGGCAGCGGGCGATCAGGGCACAGGCGTAACATAAATGGAATTCCTTAATGCGGCTGTGCTTGTTGAAGGATCCAGGGATGGTTCCGGGGCGTGGGTTTTCATCCGACTGCTGAGACCGACTACCGCTTGAAAGCAGCCGTCACTTTCCGAGTGATTCCTTCAGCACCGCCGCTGAGCAACCGGTGCCGCCGTCATCAGTGAAAAACCGAGACGATCAATCTGGCGACGAAAGCTGCAGGGCCGGGAATGACCGGACAACTGCCGACTAAAGCGATTGTCGACTGTCATGGCCTCCAACTCGCATAATAGTGCAAATTCCGGGACTGTTCTCATTGGGGCTTTGGTTCACGACCCGGCACAATCGCAAACATGTTAACCGGGCCGTATCCGTGGCCAAGGCAAGGGTTGGTTCGGATCGCCTCCGTGATAAATCGTTTGGACGCCGTCACTCCCGTCAGGACGTCTTCACCGCGGGCAAGACGCGCTGTGATCGCAGCGGAAAGAACACAACCGGTGCCATGCGTGTGGTGCGTATCGATTCGTTCGCCTCGAAGTCTGATCGCCTGGCCATCAGTCCACAATACATCAACAGCATCGCGACCGAGATGTCCGCCTTTGACGAGCACGTGCTTCACGCCGTGCCGAGCGATGACCTCAGCTGCCTTTTCCATCGTGCGCACGTCGTTGACTTCCATCGCGGCAAGTCTCGACGCTTCGGGAAGATTGGGTGTGACGAGAAACGCAGTGGGCAAGAGTTTCGTGATAAGCACTTTGATGGCGTGCTCATCGATGAGTGAGTGGCCATGTTTACTGACCATGACAGGATCGAGAACGAGCGGAAACGAAAACGAGTTTGCTCTCTCGGCGAGTGCCTCGATGTTTGCCACACTGCCCAATGCTCCGATCTTGGCGGCCTGCGCTGGGATATCGCCCAAAACAGCGTCGAGCTGCGCAAGAACGAAGTTGCTGTCCAGAATCTCGATGGCGGAAACAGACTGTGTATTCTGTACAGTCAGCAGCGTAACAATGCTTGTGCCATACACGCCGTGCTGATGGAACGTTTTCAAATCGGCTTGAATCCCCGCTCCGCCGGACGGATCGGAACCGGCGATCGTCATAGCGACCGGTATCATGGTGAGTTCTCCAATGGAGCTGAGAAGAAATCCAATTCGCATTGCATCGCGTAACGATAAGCGTCACGAACTGCCGGGCTGTTCGATGCAATTTCGTCCAGCAGCGATTCGAGTCGCGCACAGAGCCGCCCGAAATCATCCCCGGAATAGGTTTTGATCCACTGTTCGTAAGGATGATCTGGTCGCAGCGAAGCCGCAACTTCAGTACCCAGATAATGGTACACTCGCATGCACGGAACCATTGCAGC
>CAIJTV010000342.1:0-6629 GCA_903823635.1 uncultured Planctomycetaceae bacterium | reverse complement strand
TCCCAGCCACCGCCGCGGACAATACGAGGATACTCGGTCATCGGAATCGTGAGTGGATCAACGGCAGCACTGCCGGCTCGTAACTTGTAAGTGTCCGGAACGTACTGGTCAAGAACCCATTCCGCGACGTTTCCATGCATATCATAGAAGCCCCAGGGATTTGGTTTCTTCTTGCCAACCGGATGATAAATGCCTTCGCTGTTGTCCGTGAACCAGGCATGCTCGCCAAGCTGCGAAACATCGTCACCGAACGAATACATAGTAGATGTTCCCGCGCGGCAAACGTATTCCCATTCTGCTTCGGTCGGCAGTCGGTAGTATCGTCCCGTCTTCGCGCTTAGCCACGTGCAGAACATTCTCGCAGAGTGCTGCGTCATGCAGATCGCCGGATTATTCTCACGGCCCATCCCGAAGCTCATGTCCGTGTACGGCGGAGTCGGACGAGTGACGGAATCAGCCAGCTTGTCGCGCGGAGTTGTCGGTTTGCCATAGGCCGCACGGCGAAGGGAGTCGACACGGTCGCTCCAGACTTCGTACTGGTTCCAGGTGATTTCGTACTTGCTCATCCAAAATGGAGAGAGTTCGACTTCGTGCATTGGACCTTCGTCGTCGCGTCGGCCGGTTTCTGCATCCGGGCTGCCCATGACGAACTTTCCGCCCTTGACCGGCAGCATGTCCAGCTTGAAACTGGTGTGCATCAGCGGTTCGGAATAGGCTTTCATCTCTTCCGGTGTCGCCGCAATGGCCGCTGGCACTTTCACCGGCTCCACTTTCGCTTCCTGACCAGAGGCCGTGGTCGACAGCGTCAGGAGGATTGCCCCAAAGGTGATTTGGGACAAAAGAGCGGGAATTGTCGCAGGACGAAAAGGCTGTTTCGTCATCGTTTTAGGCCTTGATCGAAGTTCGCTGTTGGGAACAGCAGAGGTCAGGAATACACAGGATGCAAATTCAGGCGGTGATTTCTACACCTGATAGGGTCATGAATTCTGCGACCGACGTCAACGGCTGGCCCATGACATCGCTCCGTTGGTCTCGAACTTGGGCCGGGAAAACCGGAAAATCGGGTTCAGATTCTGCCTTTCTCCAGCGTACACTCCGTAGCCGGAAGCCTGCGGAAGATGAATTACGCAGGCTGGCCCGCGTCGGGCGGACTGCTGAAGCAGTATTGGTCGCGAGCCGAATGGCACTGGCCGCAGATGTTTGACTCGCTTTTGAGACATTCACCGGCGGGCAGTGCCGTTCTGCTCGCTGCATCAAAAGTCCACCGAAAAATTAATTTGGACTCGGGTTATTGAGCCCGCCGGACAGCGTGTGCCGTCCGGATTACAGAACATTCACAACAGCTTGCAGAGGTCGAATGTCACTATTGCTGGAATCCATCCGGAAATCGTACCGGGAACCCGGAGGACGCCGAATACCGGTGCTCGGGATCGAACGATTTGAAATGAAACAGGGAGAGCAGGTTGCTCTGCTGGGCTCAAGCGGTGGCGGCAAGACCACACTGCTGAATATCATCTCGGGAATCCTCACGCCGGACTCCGGGCGAGTTCTCGTCGATGGTCGCGACGTCGCGGCGATGCAGGAAGTCGTGCGCGATCATTTTCGAGCGGCGAAGATTGGAATTGTCTTTCAGACATTCAACCTGCTGCCTGCGTTTACGGCTTTGGAGAACGTCCTGCTGGGGATGTCATTCTCCGGCAAGGGCGTCGACAAGACGTTTGCAAAACAGTTGCTGGAGCGAGTCGGGCTGGGACATCGCCTGAATCATTCGCCTCAACAGATGTCAGTGGGCGAACAACAAAGAGTCGCCGTTGCCAGATCATTGGCCAACAAGCCTGTGTTGTTGCTGGCCGATGAGCCGACGGCGAACGTCGATCCTGCCAATCAGCAGTTGATCCTCGATCTGATTCGCGACACTTGTCGAGATCACAACGTCACGTTGCTGATGGTCACTCATTCACTGGAGGTCTCGGGAACATTTAAACGAGTCGAGAAGCTGCAGGACTTCAATCGTCCCGAGCTTTGTCTGCAGGAGCAAGCCGTATGAATCTGCTGACAATCGCCTGGAAGAGTATTCGCCAGCGCAGGCTGGCTTCGTCTTTGACTGCACTCAGTATCGGACTGGGTGTGATGTTAATGGTTCTCGTGCTGGTCATTTTTGGCGCGGTCGATAGCGCGTTCAATCAGACCAGTGTGGGTTACGACCTGATCGTTGGCCCCAAGGGCAGTGATCTGCAACTGGTGCTCAGCGCGGTTTATCGCATGCAGCCACCGATTGAGAACCTGCCGTATCTGTTTCTTGAACAAATGCAGAAGGATCCGCGAGTTGTCTCGGCGGTGCCTCTGGCTTTTGGCGACGTGACCAAAGAAGGATCATTCCCCATCGTTGGCACAACGACGCAGTATTTCGAAAATGAATACATGCCTCGCCGGAAATTTCGCATCCGCGGCAGTCGTATCAACGGCCTGTTCGACACGATCATCGGCTCTGAGGTCGCTCGTGAAAACGGGTGGGATCAAGGCTCACAGTTTACGATCGTCCACGGTGGTGCCGACAGCGGCCACGTGCATGATGAAAAGTTTACCGTCGTCGCAGTTCTCGCTCCAACGGGCACCGCTAACGACCGTACGGTCTTTCTGAATCTCGATGGCTTTTACGCCATTGCTGGACATGGGAAGCCTGTTAACGAGATTGAAAAACGACTGAAGGACTTCTACGCAGCCGATCCCGAGCGACTGGCTGCAGCCTTGAAGCAACTGGAAGGCGTCAAGGCGGAGGAAGCTGCCGGATCGCACGATCACCATAATCATGCTCACGCAACACCAGACGCCATGAAAGAGATCTCAGCGATTCTCATCAAGACTGATCCGGACAAACCGTATCTCGGTGTGAGTCTGATGAGTGATCTGCAGACCGGTTATCAGGCCATGGCTGCTAATCCCGTGCGGACAATTCAAAGATTGATGAACGGGCTGATTGGCAATATCCAAAAGGCTCTCGTCGCGTTGACGGCCATCATCATTCTTGTTTCCGGCGTTGGCATCTTTGTGAGCATCTACAATTCCATGTCGGATCGACGCCGCGAAATCGGCATCATGCGAGCTCTGGGTGCTCAACGAATGCATGTCTTCGGAATCATTCTGGCCGAATCAGCATTGCTCTGCATCGGCGGCGGCTTGCTTGGCTGGCTGACGGGGCATGGCATTGCCGTTGTCGCCTCACCCTGGATCGTGAATCAGACAGGCTTGCTGATTAATCCGTGGGCACTTAACGTCTGGGAAGCGGTTTTGTTTCCAGTGCTAGTCGGACTGGCTGTGCTCGTTGGATTCCTGCCCGCAATGACGGCTTATCGTACCAACGTGGCCGATGCGTTAAGCAGCTGACAGAGTTCCATTAATAGGTCAATGTTGCTCGCACGTTCGACGGCAAACACCCTCGGAGTGCGAGCAACTTCTTTCCGCAACTCTTCTGTATCAGCCGCGCAGTTTTCTTCGCGCGGCGACAACCAGATCTTCAGCGGCCTTTGCAGTCGCCGCCGTGGCCGTCAGATGGCCCATCTTGCGACCGGTGCGAGCTTCCGCTTTGCCATACATATGGACATGCACATTCGGCATTGCGAATACTGCACTCCAGCACTCCGGCGTGGCGTCAAACAAATGATCGCCCAGCAGATTTGCCATTGCGGCCGGTGATCGCATTTCGACGTTGCCGGAGGCGAGACCACTGACAGCTCGAAACTGCTGTTCGAATTGACTGCTGCGACAGGCATCAATCGTCAAGTGGCCGCTGTTGTGAGGTCGAGGAGCGATCTCATTGACGACCAGTTTGCCGTTCGTCGTCGCAAACAGCTCCACGCACAGCACGCCAATCACATCAAAGTGCTCCAGAATCGCGCGAGCAATCTGAATGGCATCGGCAGTCAACTGAGGCGAAATGTTGTCGGCTGGACTGACCGACACGTCCAGAATATGGCTCACATGATCGTTACGAACCGGCGGATAAAACGCACAGGTACCATCACCAAAGCGTGAGGCCACAATCGACAGTTCAAATGAGAAGTCCACGATCTGTTCGACGATCGCTTCTTCGACAGCAAACTTCTTCCACACGGCGTCCAGATCATCCGTGCTGCGAACTCGAGCCTGGCCTTTGCCATCGTATCCCAGCGTCACCGTTTTCAGGATGGCATCGCCACCAAAATTCGCAACAGCAGCTTTCAGTTCTTCCGCACTATGCACTCCCGCAAAGTTGGCGGTCGGAATTCCGATCTTTCGCAGCGAAGTCTTTTCCAGCAAACGATGCTGAGAAGCTCGCAGCAGTTCAGGTCCCGGAAAAACAGGAACGTGTTGCAGGAGCAGTTCAACGGTCGGAACCGGAATATTCTCCTGTTCATAAGTCACGACATCAACCTGGGCCGCGAACTTGCGAAGTGCGTCTTCGTCTGAAAACTTCGCGGGAATACTGAGATCGCTCACCTGGCCCGCCGGTGAATCAGACGGATCACCGAACGTGATGATCCGGTATCCGCATTGCCGCGCGGCGATGGCAAACATCCGGCCGAGCTGGCCTCCGCCAAGCATGCCTAGTGTTGAACCCGGTGGAAGTGATCGCGGTGATTGTTTCATTGTGGTGAAGAGAATTATCGAGTGTTCAGATTACTGACCGGGAAGACTTAGCTCAGAATCGTTAAGTACGGCATCGGTCTGCTGTTGATGAAATTGATGCAGTTGCTGATTCAACGACGCATCATTAATGGCCAGAATTCTGACAGCCAGCAAGCCCGCATTGCGAGCCCCGGCACTGCCAATTGCCAAAGTTCCCACAGGCACTCCGCCGGGCATCTGAACAATCGACAACAGTGAGTCCAACCCGTTCAAAGCTTTGCTCTGCACGGGAACTCCCAACACGGGCAACACCGTCTGCGCGGCGATCATCCCCGGCAGATGAGCCGCCCCGCCAGCCCCGGCAATGATGATCCGGATTCCTCGCGATTCCGCCGTCGTCGCATACTCTGCCATCCACGCCGGAGTCCGATGCGCCGAGACGACGCGACATTCGTACGGAACCCCAAACTGTCGCAAAATCTCTGCCGCAGGGGCCATTGTCTCCCAATCGGACCGACTGCCCATCACGACACCAACAACAGGCGATGTATTACTCATAAAGGCCCTTTTTTATATCACCAGCCGGAACGCGTTAGCGGGATGTTGATTTAATCCCCCCTGAGCCTGCCTCAGGGGCCTGCGGGCTTTTGCACCACTGAAGATTATCTGATCTTTACTGGTGCAAAAGCCGTTAAACCCCCGACGCAGGGTCGGGGGCGAGTCAATCAACACGCCGTATCGCCCGGCGGCTGATGAAGCGACTAAATCAACAACTCGACGAAGCAGAAAACTGCAATGAGAATTCTGGCGGGGCCTCATATTAGCAGCCCAATGACGACCTTTGGACTTCGCCCCACTGCAAATTCCGGGGTTTGATTCCAATGTCCAGAACGGAGCAGCCAAAGACGGGAAAAACGGAACTCCCTGCGCCGCGTATCAATAATCAACGTCGGCCAGTTTTCTTTGACACAGATTACGAATACGCTTGCCTTCATTGAACAATAAATACACCCAAATACAACGCCTGCTGACTTTGAACGCGAACGAAGAATCGCCGTTAGCCAGCCCGTTCCGCAGCTCAATCAGGACTATTCTGCCACCATGAAAAAACCGACCGTCACTCTGATTTCTGGACTTCCGGGCTCAGGCAAAACCAGCCTGCTCAATCATCTGCTGAGAAATCGCGGTGAAAAAAACATGGGCGTCATCCAGAATTCACTGAACGACTCGGACCACGAGGATTCTCGGGAAGTTGTCGAACACGAGCAGATCGCAGAACAGCCCGGGGAATCTTTTGTTGAATTGACCGATGGCTGTATCTGTTGCTCCCTTCGCGAAGATCTGCTCGCTGATGTCTGGCAACTTGCCCAGCAAGGTCTCCACGACAGCATTTTGATCGAAGCGGCCGGTGTCGCGGAACCAACTTCCGTAGCGGAAGTGTTTTTGTATGTCGATGAAAATGGTGACTCACTGGCCAATGTCGCAACGCTCGACACTCTGGTCACCATCGTTAACGCAGAAACGTTTCTGAACGACTACAACTCAACGGATGAACTTTGTGAGCTGGGTATCGGACTGGACGAAGACGACAATAGGGATCTCGTCCGGCTAATGGTGGATCAGATTGAGTTCGCGAATGTTGTGGTGCTGAACAAATCAGACCTTGTCTCTCCTGAGGACAAAGGTTTGATCATGAACTTATTAAGACATCTCAACCCGGAAGCCAAAGTCGTCCTCGCAATTCATGGCGAAGTCCCGATTGAAGAAGTCGTCAGCACAGGCCGCTTCCCGGATGCTTCAAACGGCGGATCATCGGAGGAATCAAAAAGAGAGCTGGATGCAGATTCATCCAGCTCTGACATCTCCAGCTTTTATTATCGAGCCAATCGGCCGTTTCACCCGCAGCGACTCTGGGACTTCTGGATGGACCATGAGCTTGCCCCCAGTATCCTGCGATCTCGGGGAAATCTCTGGCTGGCGACGCGAAATGCAATGTCCGGATTCTGGTCTCAGGCCGGCCAGGT
>CAIJTV010000341.1:0-2339 GCA_903823635.1 uncultured Planctomycetaceae bacterium | reverse complement strand
TTCAGTGTGCCTGATCATCCGCTCCTGGAAGCTCGCCTGGAAGCCATCAAAGCGCGAGGAGGTAACCCGTTTCGTGATTATCAGACGCCCGAGGCGATCATTAAACTCAAGCAGGGCTTCGGGCGGCTGATTCGGCACAGAAATGATACCGGGCGAGTTGTCGTGCTGGATCCTCGAGTGCTGACGAAACCCTACGGTCGATTGTTTATCGCAAGTCTGCCCAAGTGTCGCCTGGAGATTGATAACGGCGAAACGATTGAGCCTGTTATAGAAGATGGTCCCTAATATCGTTTAACGGCAAGCCGAAGGCGACCTTGCATCGGCAGCAGTCGCCTGCGGCTTGCCGTTAAACGAACGGAGACAGTCCTTCGACTGAGTGCGGCTCTGATATTGTTCGCCATCGACTTCCGTCACAACATCGAAACGTAGCCAAAGCACTCGTTCGGTCAACTCAGTTGGATTCCCTCGACGCATGAACTCACCTGCCGCCCCTGAGTATCGCACGGATGTTTTGACAGGGCTGGTTTCTCTGATTGCTCCCGCACGTTCGGCGCGGCCTTCGGCCAGGCATCCGGAACCGCATATTTCCAGGACGGATGACCCGTTTGCCGAAGGTGCTGAAGCAGAAACTCCAAATGAAAGCTTTGCTGTTCGAAAGCCCGGCACCGCTCCGAACACACCAGGCTGGAACCTCAGAGTTGTCCCGAATCGTTACCCGGCTGTTGTGCCCATCACTGCGTCAGTGTCCGATGTGGACAAACCGCCCGCGGCGTCTGAGTTCTTTCCCACGGCTGCAGCTCGAGGTGCTCACGAAGTTGTCATCGAATGCCCCGATTCGCGTTCACGTCTGGCAGATCTTTCGCTTGTTGAAATCACGCAGGTGCTGCTCGCCTGGCGTCAGCGAGTACAGCATCTGAGTGAATCCGGCGAGTATCAAAGTCTGGCCGTGTTTCGCAACGAAGGCTTTAGCGCGGGGGCTTCGTTGGCGCATTGTCATTCGCAGATCATGGCCACTCAGACCCTGACCCCTCTCGATCAGCAGCGGCATCAAATTGCGGTCGATTATCACCACAAAACGGGACGTGAGCTGCTCATGGATCTGGCTGAGGCGGAGCTATCAGCGGGCGAACGAGTAATCATGAAGACTGCGGACTTCATCGTGATGTGTCCGTTTGCTTCGCGAGCTCCCTGGCAGGTCCGGTTCATTCCGTTACTCTCAGCTCCAGCATTTTTCAGTGAAGCGTCAGATCACTGCCTGAGCGAACTGGCCAGACTGTTAAAGCAGACAATTAACGCTCTGGAAGTCGCGCTCGAAGGAGCGTTCTCGTTCAACCTGATTCTGCCGCATCCTCGACTTGATCAGCCGCCGCAGTATCGATGGATGCTTGAACTTCTGCCTCGCATCGGAAGACATGCCGGCTGGGAATATCTTAGCAACGTGGAGATTGTGACAGTCGCTCCGGAGTATGCGGCAGAGACGCTGCGTGAGCTGATAAAGGCCACATAAACAGCTCTCGGCGCGAAATGAAGTGTGCGCGTTTCCGACCCGGAGGGTCGAAATATCCAATGCCGGTGGCGTGAGCCACCGGTATGTGAACACACAGAATCCAAGGCCCAGCGGGCCGACACAATTGCCAATGTGTCGGCCCGCCGGGCCTGAATCACCATACTATCCGCACTCCGGTGGCTCACGCCACCGGCAGAGGATGTGCCGGGCTTTCAGCCCTAACGAATTGCGCAACTTCAAAACTGACGCGTCGGCTCATATGGGCCTGAAATTACTTCAGCAGATAACGATTCGCGATCGTGATTCCGCTGAGCATTGCCCCGACGATTCCCAGAAAGCCCTGATCGGTTCCGCACAGGAACAAATTATCCAGCGGCGTCTGGCCATTCACAAACTTCTGCGGCGCGCCATATACACAGCCGTTAAGGTGGCCGGTGAAACGGCGAATAGTTCGTGGCGTAAACACATCCGTATCAATCACGTGAGATCGAAAATCAGGAATGTGCTGAGTCGCACACTTGATGATTTCATCGTTCCAGTGCTGTTTTGCGGCGACGTATTGGTCTTCGGGAAGATTCATCCAATAGTGCGGATCCGCCAGCGCGGTGATACGTATGCGACCGTCTTCCAGAGGCTGTGAGTAATCAAAGTTATTCGGTGAGCAGATGATTCCGCTGCGCAGATCGACCGGCACATCCGGACGTTCATAGTGAAAGTCTTTGGTGTCACTATAAAACACGATTGTGTCACGATGCCCCAACTGAGCAGGCTCACAATCCAGAACGCTGATCGATTCAACAAAGGAAATATCGCCGGGCTCGGCCTTCACTGG
>CAIJTV010000340.1:0-1935 GCA_903823635.1 uncultured Planctomycetaceae bacterium | reverse complement strand
TGGAATGCTGGCGGAAAGCATACTGCTGGCGATTGTGCTTATCGCCGTTGGGCAGTTTCACGATCTTCTGTTTCGTCAGATCAATGCCGCACCTCATGCCGATGCGTTACTTTCGCACGCTGTAGGCGGGTCCATCGGCCAGGCAGTCTCCTTCATTGGTGCAGGTGTTTATGAAGAGGTAATGTTCCGGCTCTTGCTGGTACCTGCCGCGTTTCTGGCGTTTCGGATGTTTGAGTTTCCTCCGAAGTGGGCAGCGGTCATGTCGGCGGTATCCACCAGTTTCCTGTTCGCACTGGCGCACCATATCGGCCCCTCTGCCGATGCGTTCAATCTCTTCGCGTTTTCGTTTCGAGCGGCGGCGGGGCTCTTTTTCGCGACGGTGTTTCTGTTGCGCGGCTTCGGGATCACAGTTGGCTGTCACGCCGCTTACGATTTATTCGTGGGAGTCCTGCTGGTCGTTCCTGCAGAATGATCTGCAGCGGTTGTCGAGCGCTGATTCGGCAAAGAGCGACACGTTACAGGCCGCATATCCCCGAATACGCCGAACAAGTTCATGTCGACTTGTCACCGACCGAGGAAAGCTTCAGGTTCGACGCAACGAAGCGGGAGTGATGAATTTCTTGAGCCGATGAACTCTGTGTACTGTGTTTTGAACCGATCTTCTCTCAATTCTTCTACACATCGAAGAAGTCCCGATCCTGCCGGGAAGCAGGCGACACGCCGCGAGGGGACGCATCAAAGATCGACTCAACACATAGAACTTCTAGCCCGTGATTCGTCACGGGCTTTTTTTATGCGCTGATCAAAAGCTTAGCGTAGCGCAACAAATGATCGTCGCGCGCATGAAAAAAGCGTCGAACGGATTACGTTCGGCGCTATTGGTGATCTCTTTGAAACAGTTGCGGCGATCTGCTGAACAGGTCGGCTAGGCAACAGTTACATAGGATTATTCAAGTTCAATGAATGGGCTCATGCGGCGCGCTTTCGCAAGCAACTCGGCCTTTTCGGCTTCGTTCTTTGAAGCAGCATAGCGTGCTCGCACCTTGGCCAAACCTGTCTTGCGCTTCCTGCGGCGAGCGATCTCTCGTTGTCGTTCAGTACGTCCCATGAGCCCCAAAGTCCTGATTTGCTGAAAAAACGCGGTCAGTGTCGAAGCGGAGTAGAATAACCGCCCGCTTCCCGATGTCAATCCGAGACAGAAAACGCTGGAAAATTCCAGGCTTTCAGGCGTCTATCGACATCCCTGGACGGCCAAAGCGAGGAATTCCAGGTCCGCAAGACCCTCGAAATCCCGCAAAAGAGCAGCTTCAAGAGGGCTGAAAAGAAATTTCGTGAATCTTCGGTCAATGATGTTCTGTGTCCTCGCGAAAATCGCTGTCTGGGGCGATCAGTGGCATTTTCATCGCAAGAAGCTGATGCGTTCTCACGTGAGACATACCGTCAACTGGACATTCTTTCTTTTCTGGATGCCCTGGAAAGCACCTGAATCACGAGCGTCATGCCTGTGAAGAGGCTTCTTTGCCGACGGATAGGCCGCCGAATCGTCGATCACGTCTGGCAAAAGCTCGCAGTGCTTCGCGGAATTCTTCTTCGCGGAACTCGGGCCAATGTTTTTCGGTAACCCAAAGTTCAGAATAGCTGATCTGCCATAAAAGGAAGTTGCTGATTCGAAATTCACTGGCCGTTCGAATCACCAAATCGGGATCCGGCATTGTGGCGGTCATCAAATGATCGGCCACAGTTCTCTCTGAAATATCCTCGGGGTTGATTCGGCCGTCACGAACCTGAGCAGCAATCTTCTGAATGGCTTCGGTGATTTCCTGACGCGCCCCGTAATTGACGGCGAGACACAAAGTCATGCCATCGTTGCCTGCGGAAACTTCGATCGTCTTCTGCATCTCCGCTTGAATCACAGGCTCCAGTTCGTGCAGCTTG
>CAIJTV010000339.1:0-4396 GCA_903823635.1 uncultured Planctomycetaceae bacterium | reverse complement strand
CCCAGGGCGTTGCCCTGGGCTGACATGTTGATGGCCCGTTGGGCCGAAGCACAAAGGTTTCGTGCTGGAACTGCGCATCCATGCGGCCCGCCAATTCTTACGGACTTTTCGCGAACGACATCAGTTCCGGGAACTCGGAGTTTCTGACTTGGCACTTCATACCGCACAGAACCTGAGAGAGTACACATCACGGTCAAGGGTGCGGAAGTCCGCAGCGGTGCCAAACACCCCGCTTGCAGACGAATTCCGCCGTCAGTCGCTGCGATGAATGGCGAATCACACCTTCGGCATCGGACAACGCAAACCGTCCGTCTTCAAGTTTCAAAAGCGTGATATCAGCCTGTTTGCCGGTTTGAATCGAACCCAGTCGATCATCGACTCGCATGGCCTTTGCGGCGTTCAATGTGACCGCTCGAACAATGTCTTTCACGGGCATCCCGAGGAACAGGAACTTACTCATCGTGGTCGGCAAATCAACGACCGGGCCACGCAGATTGAAGTGATGCAGGTCGGTGCTGATCGTATCGGGCCAGAAGCCAAACTTCTCACAAGCCGGCTCCGCAACTCGCCACACGAACGCTCCAACACCATGCCCCACGTCGAAGATGACTCCGCGTTGGCGAGCTTCCAGAAGCTCATCAATAGGTATCCCGTCGTCCGCAAAAGCATGATCCGCGTGAGGATGATACAGGTGAGTATACATGTCGCCGCTGCGCAGAGCTTTCAGTACTGTCGTGGTCGGGATTCTTGAGGCCGCATGATGAATCATCAGCGGAGTCCCCATCTGGTCGGCGGCTTCGAAGACGCCATCGAATCCCGCCAGTTCATTTCTCTCGTCATAGTTGGCCAGAGCCGACGTCAGTCGAACCTTCATCCCGACCAGATTCTTCGGATACTTCCGAGCACACTCGACGGCAGAAGCCACATGAGCATGTCGGCCGTCATTCAGGTCGCCCATAAACGGCGGAAAATCCGGATGCCCCTGAATGGCTCCAATCATGGAAATATTGAGCAGCGTAAAGACATCTTCCTCGGCGGCCGGAAGAATGAACCGTGACATGTTGGGATAAGTCAGCGCGCCGGCCGTGCCGGTATCCAGCATTGACGTCACGCCAGTTCTTAAACCCGCTTCGACAGGATCAATCGAATAGAGCCCAATTCCGCTGAAAACATGGACGTGCAGATCGATCAGGCCAGGACAAACCAGCAGCCCCGTTGCGTCAACGATCGTCTCGCCTTGTGACGGCAGATCAGGCCCGATCTCCTGAATCACGCCGTTCCGAATTCGGACATCGACCCGTTGAGCCTCCGCGCCGGTGCCGTCGTAAACCCGCCCGTTCCGAATCAGAGTCGCATCGGCACTCATGAATTTGCTCCCTGCTGATGAGCCAAAACAACCTGGCGAATCGATCGCACAATTTCCTGTACGTCACCATCCTGCAGACATTGAGTAAACAAGTAAGCACGGTCCGGTGTGACCTCATCTTCCGCCAACAGAATTTTCCTCGGCAGTTTGCGCAACGCCAGTTGGAGATCCCTGGCGGTCATCGGAGAAGGCCCGGGGCCGGGTTCGATAACCAACAATGGATAGGGTTGCCCGCTCGCGGCTTGTTCAAGTCGAGTGATCCGCAGCGAAGAGAGATCCTTCAGGCCATCGTAGATTTCATTGACCGAATGAAGCCATTGGGAATATTCGGCCGCATGATCTCGTTCACGATATCTCTGAAGAGCCACCATCAGCCCAATCATCGATTCCTTGCTGACCTTCATGGAACGCCCAAGTCCATGCCGGGGGGCTCGACTAATCCAGCCAGCATCCACCCAATGCTGCAGCGACCAAGTTCCGCCGCGCACATCCATATCCACCATCTGAACCCACGCGCTGCGAATCAGATCTTTGCGCCCGCACAGTACTCCGGATGCCTGGGGTCCGCCAAGATGTTTTCCTCCACTGTACGCCACCAGATCCGCACCTCGGCGAATAAACGAAGTCAGGTTTGTCACGGGCGGCATCGCGAAAGCAGCATCAACAATCACAGGCAGACCATGCTGGTGCGCGAGCTGGACGAGATCATCAAAACCTGGCTGCTCATGCACCCCCATCCAGACAAATCCAATCGCTGCGGTGCGTGGTGTAATGAGAGAAGTGATCTGAGCCAATGCGTCGGGGGCTCGATAATCCACGAAAATCGTCTTTGCACCGGACATGCGAATCGCATGATCGTAATCAAACGGACCGGGCAGGGGGTATATGATTTCATTGCGAGCACATCCGGAAACATCCGGCAGCCGATCCATGATGTCCGGGTCACTTCCTGCCATGCACGCCGCCGCCGCCAGGGTTAAGCCTCCCGCTGCACCGCACGTGATGATTCCCGCTTCAGCGCCTGTCGCTTCCTGAATCACATGGCTCGCAGCCGTCAGCAGATCATCGATCTCGACATAGCGACTACTGGCGGATGCGATGGCGGCAATCACATCCGGATGCGGGCAACTGCCGCTCACACGAGTCGCATACCCGACGCAATTGATAACGGGCTGAATCCCGAATCGCGAATAAACATCAGACGTCATTGCGGCGAGCCCTCGAGAAGACCTCAGCAGGATTCGTGACCAGCATCTGATGAATCTGTTCGTCCGTAATTCCGCGATCCCGCAACATCGGGACGAATATCTCCAGCAGATAGCCGTAACCTTTTCCGCCCTGATACTTCAGATGTTTCAGCGTACAGATATCTTCTGACAGGAGAACTCGATGCCCGTACCCTTCCTTGACCAACGCCGCCACATTGTCAGCGCGGACGTATTCGGGCTGATAATCGATGTAGCCGATGTTATCGACTTCCAGATAAACACCCTTCTCCGCGATCGGCAGCAAATGATGAACGCCGATGCGGTCACCCAGATGACCAATAATGACCTTGTTCATGTCGGCCCCGAACTCATCCAGCATGGCGATCTGTTCCATCGCCAGAGTTCCCCAGCGAGTCGTATGCGTCGTGATCGCAACGCCGGTGCGTGCCTGAGCCAGCGCGGAGGCTCGGAACACTCGTTCTTCGCCCGGCTTGACAAAGTGTCGACCGGTACCGATTTCACCGATGAATCCCGCTCGAATTCCGGTGTCGCGGACCCCGACTTCAATCTCTTTAACAAGCACATCGGCCAGTTCGCGGCTGGTCAGTTCTTCGACGATCTTTGGATAATTGAATTCGCGATACCAACCGCAGCCCATCAGGACGTTGAGCCCTGTTCGTTTCGAAAGTCGGACCAGAGCCTCAGGATTCCGTCCAATTTCATCCAGCGTGACATCGCAAATCGTCTTGCCGCCACGACTGAGAAACTCCTGCACTTCGTTAGCGACCAGATCTTCATCATCGATCACATATTCGTAGTTGGGATAATGCCCCATGGCATCAAGGATCAGATGTTCGTGAGTCTGGGTGACTCCCATCTGATCAGGCGACATCGTGCCCAGTACGGTAATGACTTCACGCGAGTTCAGGTCGGATGACATCAGCAGCATTCTTTCGAAGGCGGGAGATTCTGGATCTACAGAAGCGGTGGATGTGACAAGTCTTAGTCGATCCGCGCGAATCCGACAAACCAAGCACCTCGGACATTCGATCGGTGAGAGAATCTCACTAGTTGGTGAGCGAGTCGTTATCCTTAAGCGACGCAGGAATAAAGTGGCGGCAGGATGCGGAAGCTCTGCACAACCGGCACACTTTAACAGCGGACCGGCGGGTAAGCCTTTACGTCTGTGTTGCAAAAACTCACCATCCCGTTCTGTGTGCTAAGTTCCAATGGTTGAGCTTTGAACCGTCATCCTTCTTTACGGGCCAGTTTCTGCTGCCATTCTGCAGCCGCTGCGTCCTGTTGTCATGACGCACACCCGACAGGCAGCATCACATGGATCCCAGTCACCTGCAGGAACTTGTTACTCTGGAAGACAGCTATTGGTGGCATGTTGCCAAGCGGCAGCTCGTCATCAGTCTGCTTGAAAAATACTGTCCGGCTCCGGGGCGACTGGTTGAAGGCGGAATCGGATCAGGTCGCAATCTTGTTGAATTCAATCAGCTGGGCTATGACGTCACGGGCTTTGACCTGATGCCGGAATCCGTCCAGCATGTCCGCAACCGCGGCATCGAAGATGTCCGCGTACACGACCTTGGCAAGCCCTGGCCGGTTGATCCAAAATCTCTGAGAGCCGTCGTTCTACTGGACGTGCTTGAACACGTTGAAGATCCTGCATTAGTGCTGCGACACGCGCACGCAGCTCTTGAAGATGGAGGAGCCGTCATCGTGACTGTGCCGGCTCATCCGTGGCTTTTCAGTCGCTGGGATGAGCAGCTGGGGCATTATCGTCGCTACACCGTCAAGGAATTTCGGCAGCATG
>CAIJTV010000338.1:0-3032 GCA_903823635.1 uncultured Planctomycetaceae bacterium | reverse complement strand
CAGGAATTGGTGCGACGCCATGCCAAGAGCGTTCTGCCCGTTTTGATCGAACGAGCAGAGAAATCTGAAGATGGTCAGCGGGCACTCGAAGCACTCTGGACAATCGCATCGTTGGAATCTTTCAACGAAGGACTTGGGCTGAAGCTATTGAATAGTCCGCATGAGGCTGTCAGGACCTGGACCGTGCGGTTGCTGGGCGATTCTCGAATGTTGTCGACTGAACTGGCTCATCGGCTGGATGAACTGGCCGAGGTTGATTCGTCAATTGCAGTACGGCAGCAATTGGCCTGTTCGGCGGCTCGCTGGCCTGCGGCTCAGGCAATGCCAATCATCAACGCGAATATCAATCGAGATATCGACTCTGAAGATCCCTGCATGCCACTGCTGTGGTGGTGGGCTGTTGAGCGTCACAGCGTGAGCGGTCGACCGGAAGTGATGAGCCGATTTGTTCGACCGTCATTGTGGAAGTCGAAGCTGGGCAGCGTGGCTTTGCTTCGTCGTCTGATTCGACGTTATGCAGCCGAAGGCACAAACGAGGGGCTTGATTGTGTTGTGAAGTTACTGGCCGCAGCTCCTGATGATGCGGCGCGGCAGCCATTGTGGGAAGCTGTACTGCAGGGCTGGCGTGAAACACCGAGCGGAGAGTTGAGTGCTCAGCGAGAAAAACTGGTCGTTTCGCATCCATTCTTTGAGGCCGTCAATCAGGCGTGGCAGGCCGCACCCGGGAATCTGACGTTTCTCCATCTGGCGATTCTGGTCGGCTATTCTCCTGCGAACGACGCGGCCTTTGCCGAGGCACTGGATGCGTCCGCCTCTGTAGACCGACGGCTGGCCTTGCTGAGCATTGTTGGAGAAAAGAGTGACCCGGGTCGCGTCGAATCACTGATTGGCCTCGCAGAGAGCGATCAACCGGATTCGGTGCGCGCGGCAAGCGTCCGCCTGCTGGCCCGTGCAGACACTGCGGAGATTGGGGCTCGGTTATTGAAGCTGCACCAGTCATCCGGATCGGAGGAATTGAAGTCCCAGATTCGCGGCGTGATGTTGTCGCGAAAGTCTTTGGCATCGGTTTGGTTAAACGCTGTCGAAAAGGGTGAAATTGCTTCGAGCCTCACGCCACTTGATCAGATTCGCCTGGTGGCATTGCTGGAAGATGAAAATCTTAACGCCATCGTGACAAAGAATTGGGGGCGATTGCAAGGGGCCACGGCAGAAGAGAAACTGGCCGAAGTACGAAGGCTCAATAATGATCTTCGGGCAGGCTCGGGGAATCCGGAGACTGGTCGAGAGCTTTTCAAGAAGCATTGCTCGGCGTGCCATCAGTTGTTTGGTGAAGGGACTAAGCTGGGGCCTGATCTGACTTCTGCCAATCGAGCCGACCGCGACTTTCTCTTGGTCAGTTTAGTGGACCCCAGCAGCGTGATCCGCAAAGAATTTGTTAGCGTCGTTGTGCTGACGACGGACGGTCGAGTTGAAACTGGGCTGGCAGTGGCGAGAGATGACAACGGCCTGACGATCGTGACTTCTAAAAACGAGCGTAAGAGTTTCAGTGCAGGTGAGATTGAGGAAGTTCGCGAGTCGAGTGTGTCTCATATGCCCGACACTCTCTATCGCCAATTTAAGCCGCAGGAGCTGCGTGATCTGTTTTCATGGCTGCAGTCGAACGGTTCTGGTCAGTGACTCAGATGAATGGCAAGCCCACTCACGTTTTCAGTCATCAGCGGAATTGATTCAGTCATGATGTAGAGAACTGAAGGAGATTCAAAGCGAGTACTGCTCGCATCAAGAGCGGCGACTGATATGCTTCAGGGGTGATAGGCAGTAACCGGATCGTGCTGGATTCGTGATTTGGGCGATTCGCTCTGTTTGGTGTCCATCTTTGTTTCCGAAACAGGATGCTTGATCATGTCGGACGTGTCGCGTCGTGGATTCATGCAGGCGGCCAGCGTTGCTGCGGCTGCGATGGGAGCGGTTTCAGCGAAGGCGGGAGTTGCTGTGGCTCCTGCGGCGGGAAAGATCAAAGTCATCTCGTCCAGCAATGGTGCGGAAGCCACTCGGAAAGCTTACGAAATGATCGCCGTTGGCAGTGATCCTCTGGACGCTGTCGTCGCTGGGGTCGCGATCGTCGAGGATGATCCTAACGATACAAGTGTTGGTTACGGCGGTCTGCCCAATGAACGAGGCATCGTCGAGTTGGATGCCGCGGTGATGCACGGGCCAACTCATCATGCTGGTGCGGTGGCTTCGCTACAGAATATTCGTCATCCCGCGCAAGTCGCTTTGCAGGTGTTGCGGCGATCGGATCATGTTCTGCTGGTTGGTGCCGGGGCTCTGGATTTTGCTCGCGCCCATGGATTTCAGGAAGAGAATCTGCTCACAGAACATTCGCGCAAGATCTGGCTGCGGTGGAAAGAAACGATGAGTGAAAAGGACGACTGGTTGCCGGATCCTAACGAGAAAGAGCCGGGCGTCGCCGCATTTTTTGAGAAGAATACCATTCTGACCAGTGATGGATCGCGGCTGCGGTTTCGTCGGCCGACGGGAACAATTCACTGTTCGGGAATCAATGCGGCGGGTGATATTTCCTGCACGACAACAACCAGTGGCCTGGCTTTCAAGATTCCGGGGCGAGTCGGTGATTCGCCGATTATCGGAGCCGGTCTGTACTGCGACAATGAAGTGGGATCCTGTGGCAGCACCGGACGAGGTGAAGCCAACCTGCAGAATCTTTGTTCGTTCGCGGGCGTTGAACTGATGCGTCATGGAGCCTCCCCGGAAGAAGCCGGGATGGAGATCTTAAATCGCGTCGTTAAGACGACCGAAACTCGTTTACGTGATCAGGACGGACGTCCGGATTTCGGTCTGAACTTCTATCTGATTGCAAAAGACGGGCGTCACGCAGGCGTCACATTGTGGGGCCCGGAAAAGTATTCTATTACCGATGAGAATGGGACGCGGCTTGAAGAATGCCGCGCGTTGTTTACGAAGCCGAAGGGCTGAGAGGTTCACATGACCACGCTGACTGCTCGACGATT
>CAIJTV010000337.1:0-8598 GCA_903823635.1 uncultured Planctomycetaceae bacterium | reverse complement strand
GGCAGTGGCGTTGCTGGTGCCTTCTTTTGGTCAGTCATTCGTGATGGCTCAGGAAGAAACCCCGCCAGCCGCTGATACTGCCGCAGCTCCTCCGGCTGCTGAAGCTGAAACCGCTCCAGCGGACGCAGCCGCCGCGCCGGCAGCTGCAGATCCCGGAGCACCGCAGCCTTCTCGCAGCTTTCTGGCTTACATCGCTCGCGCCTGTGGCTGGTTCTGGGGCCCCGCGTTTCTTCTCGTTTCATTCATTCTGGTGGCGCTCATCATGATGAACCTCCTGCAGGTTCGTCGCGACGTCCTTTTGCCAACGGCATTTGTCGAAGAGTTCGAGCAAAAACTCAATGCCAAAGATTTCCAGGCGGCCTATGAGTTTGCTCGCAGTGATGAATCCTTTGTTGCACGCGTTCTCGCCGCAGGGATGGGACGTTTAAGCCGTGGCTACGAGGAAGCTGTCGAAGGGATGCAGGAGGCCGGTGAAGATGAAAACATGTCCCTGGAACATCGATTGAGCTACGTCGCCCTGATTGGCACGATCGCTCCAATGATGGGCTTGATGGGAACCGTTCAGGGGATGATTTCCAGCTTCGACGTGATCGCTACTTCCGCAGTCGCGCCAAAGCCTTCTCAGTTGGCGGACGGTATTTCGACCGCTCTGGTCACGACGCTGATCGGGCTGATGCTCGCGATTCCTGCGATGGTGTTTTACGGCATCCTGAAGAATCGGATTCAACGTTTGGTGCTTGAAATCGGTATGGTCAGCGAAGGTTTGATGGGACGGTTTGCTGCGGTTGGCAAAAAGGCCTGAAACCTTCAGTCAATTCGTCTGTCACTATGATTTGATTCATCTGTCAGGTTGCTGCAATGAAGTTCAAGCCCGCCGATGTCGCTCCGCCTGATCTCGACATGACTCCGATGATTGACATCGTGTTTCAGTTGATCACTTTTTTCATGGTGATCAATAAGTTCGATCAGGCCGAAGCAGATGAGCGAGTCACACTGCCCAAAGATCAATTGGCGGTTCCTCCGGCCGTTCAGCGAAAAGACTCTTTCCTGCTGAACTTTGGGTACCTGCGAGATCAACAGGGTAATCTCACGAACCCTGAGCCACTCTTTTTTTTCGGTGATGAGCAGGTTCCATTGGCTCAGGTTCGTCAGCGACTTCGTCAGGAAGCTCAGTTCTATCAGACAATCGGAACTGACATGAAAGAAGTTGTGGTCGAAATCCGAGCCGATGCCGACGTGAAGTCGGGCATGGTTCAGGAGCTAATTCAGATGTGTCAGGAAGATGGTATCGGCTTTCAGCGTTTTGCTCTGAAAGCAACTCAGAAGATGATTGAGTAGTCTTGAGTTTTGTGAAGTCGCCCCGACTCTGCCCAGTATTCATCCTTCGTCAGTTGTGAACCATGAAGCTTCGAAACCGCGTTGGACTCGGAAAAATTCAACTGGACATGACGCCGATGATCGACGTTGTGTTTCAATTGATGATTTTCTTCATGTGTACCTTGAAGGTCACTGAACCAGAAGGCGACTTTGACATCAGCATGCCGCTCGGAGCGGCGGCACCGTCCGCCTCAACGGAAGCAGAACTACCACCGTTCAAGGTGCGGATGATTGCGGATGCTGAGGGGAACCTGAATGCGTTGTCTTTCAATGGCGTGAATCTGGGTGGTGGCGCACAAGCGTTTGCCAAGCTCAACTCCGAAGTGTTCCGTGCAATTAACGCCCTGAAGGCGATCGGTCCCGACCAACAGGAAAAACAGGAAGTCGAAATCGATCCGGACTACAACCTGCATTATCGCAACATCATCAGTGCGATTGGATCCTGCTCGGGACGAATGGGCCCCAACGGGATTCCCGTGCGATACATCAGCAAGATCAAGTTCGCTCCTCGCCGCGAACCTTAATCAATGACAGATGTCACCGGCACCGAAATTCAGGTCCTGCTTTTCTCTTCTGATCTGATGCTGATCAGTTCAGCCGGAGGTGCCGCAGCCGCAGCAGGATTCGTGTTTCGATCAGCATCCTCGTTCGAAGATCTCATCGCCAAAGCGACCCCGACCACCATCCTGTGCGTCGACCTCGGCTTTGCGGCCGTGGACCCGCTGCTCGTTTCGGAACAGTTGCCCACACTGACGGCTCGCTCGGGAATTGCATTCGGCCCTCACGTTCACATCGCCAAACTCAATCAGGCTCGCGAAGCCGGTTTCGCAAAAGTCATGAGTCGCGGTCAGTTCGTCGGTCGGATGATCGACGAACTGAAAGCCGCCGCCGCTGCGATCCACCATCATTGAAATCCCCACTGGGCCTGTCCCCAAATGGTGTGGACTTAAGCAATTCATTGATGTCCAGCGTTCTTTCGTCGAGCTTGTCTCGTGGGAGGACACAACTGGCAGCTACGATTTGAGACGAATCGCGCCAAGGCGCTCCGTTTCGGGTTGTGTTTCGCAGCGTAGCTGTGGCAGGATTCAGCCCGAAGCCTCAGCCTGGGGCTACCTGCTGCCGCCTCTACGAGGCGAAATTAGAACGACAGTTGTCCCACTAAATCTCGCTGCAGTACCAAAGTTTTCACACCTCAGGACAAGCCCCATTGTGGCAAGTCGAGCTTAAGTCCACGCCACTGGGCCTGCTCCAGTGGTCAATCGGCTTCTGCACCATGACCTGTCAAAAGGGTCTGTGGCGGAAAGCGCTTTGATTCCTCACCAGAACCAACTACTTCCCGGCAACGGCCACCGGAAAGAACTTGAAGTATTGATCTCGCAATGCATAAATGGCGACCGCTGTAATTGACACGAAGGCCAGCCACATGCAGACGTCGAGGAAGAATGCCGGTGTGATTCTGCGATCAAGCTTTCGGTATCGAAAGTAGATGGTGACGGCAGAAATGATTGGAAGCGTCAACGCCTGGCCAAAGCCGCCGACAACAACCATCCAACGAGGTTCCTTGAATGCAAGGAACAGCAACAAAGCCAGCACCGGGATCATCAGCGACACCCAGTGAATGACTCGACCACGCTGCGCGGGCTGACGATAGGTCATGAATCCCGCAAGACTCAAGAAGTCGGCCACCAGACGAGCATTCCCGGCGCTCGACAAGTACAGCGTCTTGAACAACACAGCCGCAGCCCCGATCAGGAATACGATCTTTGTCCATAGACCGAACGTATCAACAAACATCCGGGCCAGAGTCTGAATCATGTCTTTGCCTTCAGGATGCAGACCCTGAGCATGCAGAACTGCAGCTCCCATGAAGTAAAATGCGAGCGTTGAGACCGTGAACACGATCATGCTCACCCAGGCATCCAGATGCATTACTCGAACCCAGCCTTTGGCTCGACGTTCCCAGTCCGGCCCGGGCTCCACTTTTCCCGTGTAGCGAGCATATCCTTTTTCAAGACACCAATACGGATAAAAGAACAGCTCCGTCGCACCGACTCCGGTGATTCCAAAGACGCCGAACGCCACTGCAATTCCTTCGGCTGGCATGCCGAACGTCAGCCCATTCGCGACGTCCGACCAGTTGATGGGGAACTTCGTGGCCGGCAGTGCACAGGCCGCTGAGACAGTCAGCAGCGTAACTCCAACCACCAGGATAGTCGTGACGATTTCAATTCTGCGATAAGTACCACTCCAGAGAAGTCCCATCGCCGCCAAACATGTCAGCACAGCCCAGGGAAACTCCGGACGCTGACGAGTCGCGGTCGCCAATGACGGCAGGAACGTATCCAGCAGATTAGCAAAGCCCTCCGAGACGGAAGGAAACGCCAGGTTCAGTGACTGCCCAACGGTCCCTGTCATTGCTCCCAGCTGGAACACGGTCGACAGCATCATGATCAGCCACCACCATGCAATCCAGTGAGCTCCCAGGCGAGGACCGCTCAGTTCATTAATCGCTCCCAGCGTAGGTTTGCCGGATGAAATGGCATAACGGCCAAGTTCCACCTGCATAAAGACTTTGATGACGCAGCTAAACAGAATCAGCCAGAGAAACACAAAGCCGTGTTTCGCCCCCAGAGAAGTCGTCAGCAGCAACTCTCCGGACCCAACAATCGTCCCGGCCAGAATGATCCCCGGACCGATCATCTTCAAAGCCGCCCACAGAGAAACTGGCGGTTCCTGAATCGCATCCTTCGGAAGCGCATACGGGTCATACTCAACAACTTCAGACATCGAACGTGGCCCTTACAAACTCAGATCCGGTGGGTGGGGTAGCAACAAAACGCAGCACACTACGCAATTAGCCAGCGTGTGAGCAACTCATTGGGTTTTCATGTCTCAGTAGTTTCAGGTTCCACTAAGACTCAACTTCAGGGGGCAATTCACGACGCATCACGACGGCTCTTGTGTATTCCAGTCCCGGAAAATCCGGAGCCGTGCGAATGAATCGACTGACTACCGCAGCAATCAGAAAACTGGAAAGATAAGGAACCGCAGTCGTCAGAGTAATCGTTGGCTGATAGCTGGTGCCAAACAGGATCTGCCAGTAACTCCAGAAGAACGAAATGAGAATACTGAAAGTCACCGCAATTTTTGCTGCGCGACCATCACAGCGCAGAAACATCCCAATCAAGAACAGCGACGCGAGCGGACCAAGAAACATATTGAACGCGGGAGCCATCAGATCAAAGATATTGCGGCCTGAATTCTGCGCCAAATAGGCAACTCCAATCGCCAGAGAAGTCACAACCAGACCAACAACCACAGAAAGCACTCTCGCGAATCCCACTTCGGTCAGCCTCTTCTTTGCCCCCTGACGAATACGTCCGTAAAGATCTGCAGCGAAGACGGCACTGATACTGTTGACCCCTGAAACCAATGTCTGCATAGCATCACAAACCAGGACGGCAAGAATGACACCACCGATCCCCGCCGGCAATTGATGAGCAAAGAAATGGGGCATCACTTTGTCCCCGTGTTTCACCACGGTGTGTCCATTTTCAACGACAAAAATCCCTTCCGGCAGATAGGTTGGATGTTGCAGATAAAACGCCAGCAGAGCCAAACCACACAATGCCAGGAGTACTCCAATCGTGACATCAGTCAACGCCGCGACAAGGTAGCTGCGTTTCGCTGATTTCAATGACGTTGTGGAAAAATACCTCTGCAAAACCACCTGATCAGAGCCATGGGTGCAGATCACCCAAAAGAAGTTCAACATTGCTGCCGTCACAACTGTCATTCGAACGGTTGGATCCATGCTGAATAAAATCAGCTTGGTATGCCCGGCAGAATTCTCCGCGGCAAGTCGCCACCATTCGGCAGGCCCGGTACCGGTCGTCCAGATCACATATCCCAGAGTCGTGATCGTCCCGCCGAACAACATCAATGACTGCAGAACATCGTTCCAGATCGCGGCGCGAAACCCTCCGATACTTCCATAGACCGTCGCCGATAACCCCACCGCAACAATGATCCAATACAGAAACGATTCGCGAAGAGGGTGTGAAGCCTCTGACGAACTAAACCACTGAGCAATTGGATCCTGAGTTTCAATGGGGATCAGCGTGCCGACCATCTGCGTGAGTGCCAATGACCCAACATAGGTCACCATGGACATCCAGCCCAATCGCAGGAAGAGAAACAGAACGCTGCCAATGATTCGAGTCTGCACATCGAATCGTCGCTCCAGGTACTCATACGCGCTGGTAAACCTGAGCCGCATAAAGAACGGGACCCAGACGAACAAAACCACCGACATACTCAAAGGAAGCGCTAGGTATTGTGCGAACATGGCGACACCGTTCTTAATCATTTCCCCGGGCACACCCATATAGGAAATACTGGACATCAAAGTGGCCAGCACACTTAAGCCCACGGCGACCCACGGCATACGCCGCCCACCCAGAAAGAACTCGCTGGTACTGGCCTGACGCCTTGACGACCAAATCACGATCCCCATCGTGATCAACAAATAGACCGCCAGTCCGAGGAAATCGATCAACTGCAAACGATCACGAGGCGCCGGAGCGGTACGAACAGCTATCATGAAGTCATGGACAGAATGCATGCTGGAATTCCTCTGACCGGATTTTGATCGACTGGTCCGGATGGCCCTCAAGTCAGCAACCATAGGTGCGGTTGGACCGTCTGTGGGCCAAGCGTATCAGTTTCGGAGGCCCATAAGCAATCCAGCCAATTGTCCATGTCCGGTTCGCATCGGGAACATAAGGACTGTTGCGGAGCATCGTCCATTCGAAAATGGCAGGTTGATATACTGCATGAGCCGTCACAATGAACACCGGGACACTGCATTACAGCCAATCGCAAGCGGCGAGTGCAGCCGCCTCTGATCTGCGGCAGCAGAGTCCGATATGAGGAGCGACGCCGAATCGCAGGTGAACCAGTGCGCACCGCTCTACTCGAAATGAATCGCAGATTTTCCGGATCGGCTTAACGCATGGTGGCACTCGCGGTAGGTTCCATGTCTCGTGATCATCCGACATAAAAAGTGCGGGGAAAGCTTAACAGGGCGGATGAAGGTCGCGTTTTTCTTCGGCATAGCTGAGACGCACATAGACGGGTTCGAGAGTTTCAGGCATCGAAAACTCTTTTCGGCTGACCATGTCGATGCCCAATCGAGCAATCGTGGAAGCTCGGGGCTGCCAGCAGGACTCTGCAAGTAGACGGTGATTAGTGGCTAATTCGGGACGCAGTTTAGTCAGTCCCGGTCCTGTCAGAATGGGATCCTGTGGCAAGGTGTCCTGGCCGGTCACATGAATACTATCGATCAATTGCCGACATCCAGAGACGGCGTCAAGCTGATAAGTCCCGGCAAACACTTCTCCTCGCTGAGCATCCACGAGAGCCGTGACGAGGGCTTCTTCATCAGGAGCCTGCTGGGCAATCGCGCGGAGTGTATCGACCGCAACCAGATGCGACTGATTTAACCACGCGAATGTCTTGGCAAAAACGAGCCCAACTCGCAGGCCCGTAAAACTTCCGGGGCCGATACTGACAGCGACCGAGCGAATATCTGTCGGCTTGAGAGTTAGCTCACGCAGGAGTTTGTCGACCTCCGCAACAAGCGACTGCGCATGGCGAACTCCACCGGCGGCGGCGAGAACCCGTTCGGCCAGCAGGTTGGAGCCGTCAGTGACGGCGATGGATCCCAATGATCCCGATGTTTCAACAGCGAGCAGCATCGAACGATTCTGATTAGAGGTTGGTGGCAGAAAGCTGAGGATCGTGGGCTGGCTTCCAGTCGATCAACTGCAACTCCACTTTATTGAATCCACGAAACGAATTGATCACAGGCGCGAAACTGATGGAGAATGGTCCACGGACGGAGGCGAGTTCTTCGGCCCATTCGCCGCGTCCCCATGCCACAGCTCGCATGATCGTTCCCTGTTGCCGAATCTGAAGGGAAAGATGTCGGGAGCCTTCGCCCATGGTTTTCGGTGGCTCGGCCAGATCGACTCGATTGGCCACGAAACGCGGTTGAGGATTCGCCTGACCAAACGGACCCAGCCGCTCCAGTTCCTGCACCGCGCGGAGATTGACTTCCTTGAGAAGCACCTCCGCATCAATGGCCAGTTCTGTGTCTTCCGGTGTCGGGTGGAAATTCTCGGCTGCCCACGCAGCCAGAGTATCGCGCACAAGGCCGACCGCAGTGGCTTTCAATCGCACACCGGCTGCCGCTTTATGGCCGCCGAAGCCGCTAACATGCTCGCGGCAAGAGGCAAGCCCAGCGTACAAATCGAAGCCCGCCCAAGAGCGACCAGATCCAGTCCCCGTTCCGTCGTCACGGAGAGCGATCAGGATCGTCGGCTTGCTGAATTCGTCCGTCATGCGACTGGCCACAATCCCGATGACTCCAGGATGCCAGTCATGATTCGCCAGAACGAGCGTCTTATGATTTTCCCACTCAGGATTCTCCGCCACCATTTCTTTGGCTTGTTTGAAGATGCGACGTTCGACAGTCTTGCGGTTTTCGTTGAGTTCATCGAGATACTGAGCCAGCCGGTCGGCTCGTTCGACGTTCTCCGTCGTGAGTAGTTCGACCGCCAGTCGAGCCTGGCCAAGTCGTCCTGCGGCGTTGATTCGCGGGCCAAGAGCGAAACCCATATCGTCGCTGCGAAGTTCCGGCTTTTCTGTGAGCCCTGCAATTTTCAGCAACGCTTTCATTCCGGGCGTCGACTGTTCACGAAGGCTTTGTAAGCCATACCGTACGATGACTCGGTTTTCGCCGATCAAAGGTACAACATCCGCGACAGTCCCAACGGCGGCAAGCCCAACAGCCTGCTTAAGAAACTCCTTCATTCGTGGCGAGGCTTTCTTGCCATCACCCAGTCGCTGACAGATGGCCCAGGCCAGCTTAAAGGCAACGCCGGCACCGCAAAGCTCGCCGAAAGGATACTCGGTTCCCGGTAAGCGAGGATGCACGAGAGCCAGAGCATCGGGCAAGGATTCGCCGATGTGATGATGATCAGTGATGATCAGATCGAGCCCGATGGATTTTGCAAATGCGGCTTCTTCGACGCTGGCAATTCCGCAATCCACAGAAACGATAAGCCGCTTTGGGTCTTCCTCGAATAATTGCTGCAGTGCGTTCTTGTTGATGCCGTAGCCTTCTTCCATGCGGCACGGGATGTAGTAATCCACATT
>CAIJTV010000336.1:0-3780 GCA_903823635.1 uncultured Planctomycetaceae bacterium | reverse complement strand
TGAACACCGTCGGAAGCCGCCCAAGTGTTGCTTCACGAGTACTCGCGATCGCCGATGCTTTTGATTCCATGACCTCCGACGCTGTTTATCGCCGCCGCAAATCACGCACTGAAGCATTTGAAGAACTGCGACGATGTGCAGGAACGCAATTCGACCCTGAACTGGTCGAACGATTTATCTCAGCCGTGCGTCTGCGATCTGGTGCACGTGCAGAAATGCCGGGCGTTTCGACAGACATTGCCCTCGACATCGGCTTGCAGATTGAGCGACTGGTCGCGGCATTGGATGATCAGGATCTCGGCGAACTGCGAACACTGACCTCCAGAATTCTGACAACAGCCGAACGGGCGGGGATCGACAGCATGGTCGATGTGTCCGAGCAGTTGTTGGAATCCCTCGAACATGACAAAGACATGATCGGAATTATGCAGGCTGCTAATGAACTGCTTGATCTCTGCCGCCTGACACAGTTCTCCTTGATTCAGGGTGAGACGCAGCGACTTGTGACGGCGTAGTGAACATGACAGGGTATGCCCCAAAAGCAGTACGCCGGAAATGAATCAGAGCAGCAAGGCAATTATCCAGACCGGCATTCTGATAATTCGAAAGAGCTGATTCATATGGCATTGGCTCACGTCACACTGTCGCTTTCGTCGCAGTTAAGTTTGATGCCAGGATACTGATATCCTCGTCCCAGATTGGAATTATCCGCTCGTCAATTCGCAGTCCTGCAGGCTCAAGTCGAGCTGATCGAACATTGCTTGCACCGCAGATCAATTCGGCGGTTTGATTTTCTGATTCACTTCTGATCTCCAGTCGCACATGGGCTGAGGATTCGCGGCATTTGATATCGCGACAAGTGACGATCCAGATCCGATCCAGCAGCAGGAATCGATCGCCGGTTTTCAAAGCCAGCATTCTGCCGGTTGTGGGAGAAGTTCGAATGCGATCCGATCCCCACCACGCTCGCAGCAATGTTCGAATCGCCCCCGAAAGTCCGTGCCGAATGGCTATTGATGGTGGTTCGGCCATTTTGTGAACTCCGTCCGGTGACTAAGCCGGACAGTCAAAAGTGAAGCATCGATGTTTGAGATTGCGATCAGCTTTTGACTGCCCCAGGAATGGATCCGCAACGGTTCCCTCGCAAACGATCAAATCCCTGCAACGCTGGCCTTGAGTTGTGCCAGTTCTTCCGCAAGTCGATCGCTTCGCTCTGCAGCATCAAGCTTTCTTTCCAGCTCCATGGCGTCAGGATCTTTGCCGTCCATGCGATCCCATGCTTCGCTCAGGGCTTCCTGCCGGTCAACTTTTTCCTCAAGTCGATTGAACTGTGCAAACGCGGACTGTGAAGCAGATCGTTCCATGACATCGTGAATTTTCTGGCTGGATTCCGCTCGAGCCAGACGAGCTGTCAGCAGAGTTTTCTTCTGCTTGGCCTGACGGATCTTGTCTTCCAGATCACGCACCGAATCCTGCAACTTCAGGACATCCTTTTGCTGTCGACCCAGTTCCTGCTCAAACCGTTCGGCTCGCTGCAGAGCTGACAACTTTTGATCCAGAGCTGCTCGAGCTGTCGTTTCGTCATTGCGTTTCATGGCCTGAGCTGCACGATCCGTCCACTTCGCAACATCTGCTCGTTCTCTTTCTGTCCGTTGGCGCATCTGAATTTCGTCAGCCACAGCTTCGGCAACTCGAGATCGCACGCTGTCCAGTTCCTCTTCCATATCGATCAGCAACTGATGCAGAGTTTTCTCGGGGTCTTCGATCTTGTCTTTTAAAGTGGTCAGGTTGGAACGCATAATCAAACTGAACTGGGTGAGCCATTTCATGGTCTTGATCCTTTAAGAAACAGAGTTAACAGAAAACAGAAACTTTCATTCCCATGTTGCCAACGCGGCAGACAGAGTGCGGATGCGAGCAAGAACTCGATCGCGATGGTTTTCACAGATCGCGGCGAGAGCAATCACAGCGACGCCCAGACCGAGGCCGCCGATCCAAAGCAATGACATACGGTCTTCGGTGGCTCGAAAGATCATTCCGGCCAGATCCGCAAGGATAAACGCGGTCCCGGTATACATCAGAGCTCGCAATCGCAGCCCGATGGAAAGCAGCACAACGAGAGTCGAAAGCACCAGCAGTGACAACAAGTGAGCCCAACTGCCACTGAGAATATCGAAGACCGGCGAAACCAGAATGATGAGTGCTCCAACGTATCTCAGCGGATCATGTGAAGCCGACGGCAGCTCTTTTTTCAGGATTTCAATCAGTCCAAGTACCGACAACCCGACCGGCACCATATAGAACTGAGGGTCGCTGAAGTGCAGGCTTCTCCACAGCAGAACAAAAGCCAGATTCGCAACAGCACCGGCCAGCAGCAGGAATAGTCGGCGGCGGCTCAGCAGCCACTGATGAAAGTAAATTGCTGCACAGCCAAAGACAGCCAAAGCCTGCAGACCTCGTGCGTCGCCGCCAGCCATCGTTGTTCGCAGCAGAGCAAGCAGCGAAACAACCATCGGCAGCACGACACCAATGATTCGCATCGGACGGATAAGAATATGGGCACGCTGATAGTCTCGTGATTTTTCGGCAACAGTCAGTGTTATTGCAGAAAGCACCAGCAGCAGAATCTGAGACATCCCTGTCCCGGGAACAATCAGACGTTCGACGATCATCCAGCCACCACAACCAGCGATCAGTGCAAAGGCGTTCCAGACGTAGAATTCCTGTTGACGGCGGATTGCATTCCAAAGTTCGAATGCCGCTGCCGCAAGGAATGTACCCACCGTGAGGACACTCATCGGGAACGAAGGCAGTCCCCGGACCATGGCTGCGAAAACCACAACTCCTCCGCAGACGCGAAGAACCACTTGCCAAACATCTACCAGTTCTTGCTCCAGCCGTGGGCGAAGCAATTCAAAGACAAACACGCTGCCGACAAGGGCCGGAAAGAAAACTCGCAGAACATTCTCGTCGTAGGAAGAAAACAGCGATGTCACATTCCCCCGCAATCCCATCACTCCCCCAACTAACAGAAGAGAGTGAACATTGGCAAGGATGGCAATGATTGTTCGTTGAAGACCAGACAGCGAATGTCGGTTGAACATGAACAGAACCGGCAACACGACGACAGGAATGACGCGATGTTCAAGATTAAAGCTCGTTGTGGAAACAGCCAGTGTGCCCAACATCCACGCTCGACTGGTCATCAAGGCCAACTCTGTCGAAGGGCTTCGCATCCTCGAAAAGAGAATGCTGCAGGCCGATGAAGCCGTTGCCCAGATGACGAAGATTTGCGTCCATGAAGGATCACGGAAAAGCCCCGCTGTAAAGGCCAGTGACGAACACAGCAAGGGAATCGTGACCGCACTCAGGACGCTGGCTAGTCGACTTCCAATCATCAATGTCGCAACCGTCAACCACACAATCGTCAGCGTCGTAGCCATCGGCATCGGCAGTGCGGTGTGATTCAGGTTGTGATACATCAGAGTCGGAAGATGCAGCAGCCCCGTCATCGCAAACATAACACCGGTGCTGAGCCAGTTAAATGGCACCAATAACACATCGCGAGTCGTAGTTCCTGGCTCTGACTCTCGCAATGATGTGGGTACGAGAGCCGACAAGCCGATGCCCGGCGTTGATGCCGTCAGTCCGGACCGGAACCATAGTGTTCCGGCGATGGAACCGATTCCCAACGTGAGTGTGAGGCAGGAATTGATCATGGCCCCGCTGATGTTTGCTTCAACGGCAACAAACACGAACCCCGTCAGCAGCAGAGCCCAG
>CAIJTV010000335.1:0-1776 GCA_903823635.1 uncultured Planctomycetaceae bacterium | reverse complement strand
TGGGACTCGATTCGCGGCGGTTGGATTCGTTGGGACAGCACGACCGCTGTCTTTTGCAGGCTCTCCGCCCTCGGCAACCTGCTGGTCAGCAGCGTCGGCCTTCGGTGTCCAGTTCGTGACGGCCCACGTTGGATATTCATCAGCAACGCTGGCGGCCAGGTCCTGCAGCAGTTCCATCATCTTCTTGTTGGTCATGTCGCGATTTGCGACAACTCGCTGCATCACGAAACGCTTATTGGTTGGAATGTAGGCAAAGAACTTGCCTTCACCGAGTCGGTCGTTTGCGGCCAGCAGACGCAGCAACGCCGTACGAGGAACCTCTGAGGCTGTTGATGGAATCTGGTCCAACCATGCCATGACCCACATTGACTGCCCGTTGCGGCTCAGAACCGCTGACATGGAGAACTTCCATTCTTCTCCACGGTAGCTGGTCTTGAACGCAAAGTCATAACGCTGTTCTGTCTTCGTCGGCTTCAGGCCAACAGCAGACAACATTTCCCCCAGTTCGGCTTCGGAGATCTGCCCCGGCAGTGGTGCCGGCTGAACTTCGGGAGACTCTGATTTTTCCTGCTTAGTTTCCTGAGCAGTCACGGTTGAAACACTGCCAAGCAACAGCAGTGCTGGCAGCAGTACAGCACTTAACGCTTTCATCGTTCACTCCCTTGAATCGATCCGGCAGTCCTTGCCGGTTTACTCCGCTTCCAGCTCTGCCAGGTACTTGAGGCAAATCTGGGACCACGTTTCAAATTCGTCCATTTGACGCACCAATTCTGACGGAGGTGCGAATCCTGCGTTTATCATCGACTTTTCACGGGGCGTAACTTTGGGATACTCTAAATCGAAAATATGAACGATCCCGAGGTGAACTTTTCCAACTTCGGTTTCATCGTCGTTGATCAGTCCCACGCATTCCTCTGCCCAGCCGGACTCGATATCAACCTCTTCCTCGATTTCTCGCCGCATCCCTTCCAGATACGGAGACAGATGGCTGTTCAGATCCAGCGTCGAAACATGCCCTCCCACACCGACGGACCGTTTGGCATGCAGTCGCGCTTCCCCCTGAGCCGTTCCTCGCTGATAGTAAAACACCTCACCATCGCAGCGAAACACGCAATACGGAATCAATTGCTTGAAGGTCGGATCCTGTTCCATTTCGGGACGAGGCCGATAGCTGGCATGCTGAGGATCGAGGATGACTTCGAGATACTTATCGATGTCATCGCAAAAGCCCTGAAAATGCCCGACCTTATGAAAAACCGGCGTCGGAATGACCAGCACATGTTCGACTGTCATGGGATGTATCAAAATTAGCGTTTGAAAAATGAAGGCGTCAGTACCAAATGCCATGAGACGATTGCAGACCAACCGTGACTTTGCCGTCGCCTCTGGAACTGACTTGAAACGCAGAGCTTAGTTGACGTTTTGCAGAAAATCGACGAAGCCCATAGAGAATTCCTCCCTACGGACGTGACGTTCTTTGAATCTGCGGCTCTTTAACAATCGTTGCCGCAGCATTCCATGATGTGCGGAAACGAAGAGCAATAAACGAACACGCGATAATCGGACCTGTGCCAGTCCGACCGGACCTCCCCGGACATGCTCAGCTTTGATCGCCTGACAGCAGCCTTAGGAGGAATTCCTCTATCGCGCGTCAGCAGCCACTTCGTCGCAAATTGCTATGTTAATGATTTGTGAAAACCGTAAGACAAATTGTGCGGTTGTTGAACTCATTTTGTAACATCAACTGCGCCAAAGCCTTCGTTCCGGTCCGAAAAT
>CAIJTV010000334.1:0-2987 GCA_903823635.1 uncultured Planctomycetaceae bacterium | reverse complement strand
TCAACCGGTGAGCCTGCGTTCGCTATAGCTCACTTGTCACACCCTACAGAGGAAAACGTTGAGATTTGCAGGGTGTGACAAGTGAGCCCTGGCGAACGCAGGCACACCATTCACGGAGATCATCTCAAACCCAATCGCTAAACCAGACCACGCTTTTTACGCAGAGCCCATTCGGCGGACATCAGCCCGATCAACAACAGCAGCACGAGCCAGTTATCCCAGAGACTCAATTGCTCCTGGCGAGCCAGAGTCAGGCCGGGAAGTCCGTTCTCGGCCCAGCTTGCAACGCGTTCCTGAAGTTGTTCCGGAGTCAGCATCTCTCCACCACTCGCCACGGCAATTTCACGCAGCAATGAAAAATCAGCAACGGGATTATCCAGTTCCGGGTCACGAGCATTCACGTGAAAACGAGTCACCGCGATCCCCGCCAGTGCCTCGCCATTGCGACTGGCTTTCACGCGAGCCCAGTAATCGCCGGGCTCAAGTGTCTTATCAAAATCAGCCAGACTCATCCCCACGCCAGCTCGTACCGAAAGATCATGTGCCGTCCCTTTCGGATCAGTGACAACGACATCAAAGTCTGCATCAACAATCGGGTTCTTCTGTTGATCACGAATTCCAAATGAGAGTTCCGTCGGCTGCCCGGGTGTCAGGTCCCTCGGATTCGCCACGATCCAGACGGGCTGTTCATCATCGATCTCCTTGCGAGTCAGCCAGAGCACAATCTGTCGCCAGAACCGAGTATGCTCTTCGATATAACCATTCGTGTACCACCGCCATGTTTCATCACCAGCAAACGCCAGAATTCGCGATGTTCCGGCTTCATGCCCGATCAGTAATGGAAAGCCCTGATCGGAAACAGCCAGTACCTGCGCCAAAGAATTATTGCGTGGCGTCAGCACGTTCGCTCCCGGTAGCGGCGGTAACTGAGCCCACCGCGCGCGATTCTGATCGGGTGATGCAATCTGCAGAACATAATGCGACTGGCTATCGCGAGCCGGCAACATCTGCTGTGGCTGAGTAAGCTGCTGATTCTGCGGGGGAAGCTCGACCGGAAACAGTGGAGCCAGAACCGTTTGTCCATAACCGCCAGCACCAAAATTCTGCTGACCGCCGGTCATCATCAAGCCGGCTCCCTGATTGCAGGCTTTCAGGATGCCATTCAACTGCTCTGGCGTAAACGCATTCGCCGGGACATCGCCGATTATGTAAGCGTCATAATTCCCAGGCTGAAAGAACTCGTCAGGGATGCGATTTCGACTGGCCAAAGCGCCGGACAGAATGCGTCGATAGTCCAGTTGGATTCGAGTACTGTCGTTGATTTCTCGAATCCATTTTTGTTCAGGCCTCGCCGAATCAAAATACGCGACTCGAATCCCACCACGGCGAACGCGAATGATCGTTTCAACTCGATTATTCGTCCTGCGAACTTCGCCCGGCAACGGTTCCGCCTCGACCGCAATCTTGATGTCACCAAACTGTTGCGGAGTAATTTGAAGCTGGACCGTCTGCTCCTCGAGCGATTCTTTGGGTGTCACCGTGACCAGAGATTTCTCCGTCGCTGTCATCGGCACAGCCTCCATCGGTCCGCTCTGGCCGTCCAGAAGTCCTTTACGATTCTCCTGAAACACTCGCAACGTCACCTGCTGACCCTGAGCACCGGCGGCCTTGAGTCGTACTCGAATCATCAACACGTTGCCCTGGAAGACTTCGCGCGATAAGTCGAGTTCATCAAGGGCGAGATCGAGACTGGTATCGGATGCTTCTGTGCTGCCAAACCCGACCGGAAAGATGGCTCGCTGCTGCCGACCGTATAGTCTGGCGACCTGAACCGGTTCAACGTTCAAGGCTCCTGACGCCGCTTGCCGTCCGTCACCCAGAAACAGGACTGCGGGAACTCGACTGCGTCCCATCTCTGCAGCGGCGTCTTCGAGGATTTTTCCGATTGCCGTAAACTTGCCGTCCGTTGTCTCTGCCGGAGCTTCGACTGTTCTTAACACGTCTGCATAGTCTCGATAAACGATCTCGGCTTTCTTGCCGATCTCATCAAGACTCGGCTGAATCGCTTCGAGAGTTTTCAGCAGAGCCTGCCGACGAGTTCCTCCACCCGGTGCATCGTCGGTTTGCATGCTGCCGCTGGCATCTGTCATGACATAGAGGATGGCTTCCGATTTGTCATCGCGTTCGAACACCGCGACGGGGCGCAGCAGCAGCAGACTGATGACGATTACGATTGCGATTCGAAGGCCAATCAGAATTCGCTGCCAGCCCGTGGACAGATGCTTGATCCGTCGCGGATACCCCAGCCACGTGACGAACAGCATTGCTGCAATCGCCAGCAATGTGAGCATCCAGGACCAGACGGGTTCAAAATGAACGGACATACGATTTCAGTAGTGATGTGACTGCTTTGACAAACGTCAGCATAGCAGATTCCCGGGAAATGCGATTCCAGCAATTTCGGAGGCTTCTCGAAGCTTGGTTCTCACATCCTCTGGCAGCGGAATTCCATCACGATGAGCGGCGGCCGAGTTCTTCCATTCTCGCTCACCGGGCAACAGGACAGATTCAACTCCGTCCGCTGCAGGAGCCGCATGGATCTCATCAATCAACGTTTTCATTCGTGCATTGAAGTCCGCGCGATTGGTCATCGCATCGACATGAAACACAGTAATCGAGGCATTGTGCCAGGATGGGCGAGAAGCCGGATCAAACATCCAACTGCCAACCTGCCACGTCATCGCTCCGCCAGGGATTAGTGCGGACATCACTTCGCACCACAGTCCCAGACCGTAGCCTTTATGTCCCGCCATCGGAGCCAGCGCGGTGGAATGAGGGTACAGCGTTCCATCGGTTGTGGGATGACCATCGGGACCGATCAGCCACGTGTTTGGAATCTGTTCGCCGCGCTGAATGGCGGCGTAAACTTTTCCTCCGGCAACGGCGGCCGTAGCCATGTCGAGCAGTATCGGATCGCCGCCCGTGGG
>CAIJTV010000333.1:0-4408 GCA_903823635.1 uncultured Planctomycetaceae bacterium | reverse complement strand
CGCTGCCATTCCCCAGATTGATCAACAGAGCCGCATCTCCGTCTCGCAGAACATAGACGTTGCAGGTGTCTGTCCATTGAAAAAGCTGCGGGAAAGATTCTGGATCAGGCTGAGAGAGCCCCTGCGCTGCGGCGTTAGAAATCCCGATCGACAGGAAGAGTACAGAAAGGACAATCGTGGACAAGGGCTGAGTTCGGTTCAGGGTCATTCCATGTAACCTTTCATAACGACGGGACAAGTCAGCCCACCAGCATAGCGGAGATAACCGGAGAGGACATCCGTGGAACCTTCAGACCGGCATCCCTGTCCATTGAGAAAATCGTGACTTGCGAATTTTCCGTGGAATCTGGAATCCTTGCGATGGATGACATCATCGCACGAGTTCTGCTTCAGCTCTTCGATGTGAATGGTGCAGAACACCATTTTCGGCCTGGAACACTAAGGCTCGATGTCGCCGCCCGTGGTTCGTAATGCCGGGCCTATGGAAAGTTCGTTTCGACGAGCCGCTCAGGACCGCATAACTCCAGCTGACATCGAACGGAATCTTTGAGCCAATGCCGATTCAATGGCCGCCGACTTCGCCGGACGGTTCGTCCCATTCCATCAGATCTGATTTCTGCCATAACGGTGATGTGATGCGAGTTCAAAGCGACCGTTCTTTTCTTCGGACAGAACAACTCTCGGAAGCTGATATTTTGAACCTTGCCAAGAACGTCGTAACGCCGAAATGATCGACAGCACGAGAGTGTGAAACTCGTTTGAAAGTTTCGAGAAGATTCAATCGAGCCACACGTTCTGTGTCGCCCAGTGCTCGATTCAAGCCGCGTCGGCGATTAGCCGAATTTATTCGGAATAAACTTTCTGACCACTGAAGCGGGAGGCATCGTAGGAATCCTAAGGCCAGCACCGACGGAAACGACCTCGATGTGAATCTCGCTGCTGGAGATCATGGACTGGATACCGCCAATCTCCTGCTTCGCAATTCAGCGAGACTTAAGCTGCTTGTCCGTTGTTCTTTTCAGTGTTGTCAGCTCCGTTGTGATAATGCAGCGTGGATTCGCTCGGCGAAGGTCCTTAATCGAGGTAATGCTGGTCTCGCCGATGTTGAGTTCCTTGAGTCGCGGCATCGCGCAGAACGTTAACACACTCAAGTCGGTCACCGCAGTTCGCTGCACATTGAGGTGAGTCAATGTTTTGTGGCGTAAGAGTTGAGCTATGCCGGAATCACCAACGGATGTCTCATTGATCTTGAGACTGCGAAGTTCCGGAAAGGCGGTGGCAATAATGCTCAGATGCTCGTCTTGCACAGCAGATTTGTAAAGCACCAATTCATTGACGTGCTTGTGGCCAGCGGCAACATGCAATGCCTTCGCTATCGCATCCGGGTCGGAAACTCTTCGAAGATCGACCACATAGATGACAGGAAACTGTGAACCTAGCCAACGGCCGAAGCGAGAACGCACGACGGCACGTCTACTGCCTGGCGTCTTCGTGGAATACGCAAGATCAGAGTAGCCGAGTGGCGGACCGGTAACCGTTTGTCCGCCCAGCCTGTTAATTGTCCATTCGGTATGCCAAACCGTGAATCGATAGCCGATGAAGATGATCGCGTTGCCTAGCATCAGCACAGCAAAGCAGCGAAATATTCGCTGCTTTACGGTCAGTTGGCGAGGAGCTTCGCGTGGAGCTTCGCGTGGAGCTTCGCTTGGAGTCTTGGAGGTATTCATCATCGATCTCTACGATCAGAAGACGGCCAGTATTCGATCACGATAAACCATCACACTGGAACTGAACTCGATGGCATCGTTAAGCGAGTAACTTGAAAGACTCCACTTTCTGCAATGTGTGGACGCTCTATGGCATTCCATTCTTTTTTGCGTTCCAGCGGAATCAGCAACTCCCTCCCATTGAGTCCTGCCTCCGAGTATAGTCACAGCAGTGATCGGAGGCACGTTGGTGCCAGTCGCTGATACTATCATTTTTTATGATCCTGACTTCGTGGGTGAACTGTATGTTTCGATCGCTTGTTATTGCCCCCGTTTTACTTTCAGTTTTTCTTGCGTCATCAACTTTCGCTGAAGACTGGCGAACGATCATGCCCGATGTGATCTATGGTCACAAAGCCGGGATGGCTTTGACCTATGACGTCGTGAAACCCGCGAAGCCAAACGGTGCGGCGGTGCTGTTTATGGTGAGCGGCGGCTGGGTTTCCACATGGGGCCGTCCGGACGCTGTTGTTCGCGGCGACAAACCAGAATCGCTGAATCTGTTCGAGAAGATTGTTGATCGAGGTTACACGCTGATTCTCGTCCGACATGGCAGCAGTCCATATTTCAAAGTGCCCGACGCCGTGGCCGATGTCAAACTGTCGATTCGACATATTCGAGCCCATGCGACTGATTTCGGAATCGACCCGGCTCGCATCGGCGTTTGCGGTGGTAGCGCAGGCGGTCATCTGTCTCTGGTTCTGGGCTCGATGGGAGATGATGGCAGCGACAAAGCCGATGCCGAAAACGGTAAGGTTTCTAGTCGAGTTCAGGCGGTGGTGGCTTATTTTCCTCCGACCGATATTCGTGAGTACGTGAATCACAAAACACTGAGCCGTCAATTTCCGGCAGTGGTGTTCCCCGATGATCAGGCCGATGATGTATCACCTCTTCTGGCCGTGACGGCCGACGATGCTCCTACGCTGCTGATTCATGGCGACAAAGATGAACTGGTGCCAATCTCACACAGCGAACGATTCCTCAAGGCCATGCAGGAGTCCAAGGCGACCTGCGAACTGATCGTGATGAAAGACGCAGCTCATGGCTTTCCCGGCGACCAGGGAACTCAGGCCGAGACTGCTCTGCTGAACTGGTTTGACAAGTATTTGGCAGCACCGGCGAAGTGAGTTGATTGAAGTGGTGCAAAAGCCGTTGAACCACCGGGGTGAACCCGGTGGCGTATGGGGCAAGGCCTAGAGCACTCGTCCCAATTGCTCTTCAAGTTTCGCGGCTGACACGCTGATCGCCGTACCAAGCTTTTGAGCGAATAACTGGATGCGGAATTCTTCCAACATCCAACGATAATGGCTCAACATCGGATCGATCTTCTGTTGCCGCTGATGATCTTTCAGTTTCTGCTCATACCGCGCGAGCCATGGAACGAATTCTGATTCCAGAGTTTGTTCCGTCTTCAGACCGCCGGATGACAATCGCTGCAGGCGCTGACGAATGCCCTGAAAGTATCGAGGATACTGGATCAGCCACGGCCAGGGCGTTTCGATCAGAAAAGTGGGATGCACCAACAAGGCCAACTGCAGCTTCATGCTGTTCAACAGATGATCCCAGCCGGGTCCGCGAGTTTGCTCAAGAGCACGCCGAGTTTCATGATACTGGCTGAATAAATGCGGAAGGAACTGCACAAACTCCTGTGCGATCGTCCCCAGTCGCTCACGGCCTCGCTGCAACGCTTTCTCATAGGAAAACTTTGTGCGAGCCAGTGGTTGATCTGCCAGGTAAGCTCGTTCTACCATCAGCAGCGAGAGATGATTCATCAGCTCCAGCCCTTTGATCGACGAGGACAGCAGTTTAATCTGCCCAATCTGAGGCATATTGCCGATCTGAATCAGCACGCGTTTGCGTTCAGAAATCAAAATCAGCTTCAACAGTCCTTTGCGAAGTATCCGAGCCGCATCTTCCGGAGTGTGACAGAGCACCAGACCAACCGTTTCCCCATCGTCCTGCAGCGACGGGAACGATCGAATCAACATCCCGGCGCGTTTGATTTCAATGTGCTCAGGGATATCAAAGAAGTCCCAGGCTTTGAAACCGCCGCGAGTCCACTTGCCTTCCTCTGCGGAAACTTCATTCCCCGGCTGGGCTTTGTTTGAAGCCCCGACGGCCGCCTGACTTCGCTGAATCAAAGTCTCACGCAGCGATTTAAGATCACGCCCTTCCACCAGGGTCTTGCGCTGATCGTCCACAACACAAATATTGAACTTCAGGTGATCATCCAGAGTGCTCAGGTCAAACTCGCGAGCATCAAAGCGTTCCCCGCCAAGCTGAGAAAGTCGACTCGCCACGCCAGTCAACAGATCGCCCTTCCCGAATTCCAGATCCGAGGCAACCAATTTGGCTGTGTCCGGTGCGGGAACGAAATGACGACGAAAATGTTTGGGCAGCGAACGAATCAACGCCAGAACTTTTTGTTCCAGCAGTCCCGGGACCAGCCATTCCAGACGCGTTTCGTTGAGCTGACCCAGACCTTCGACGGGAACCGTCACTGTCACGCCGTCCGCATCTCGGCCAGGATCCAACTGATACGATAGCGGCAGATGCATCGCGCCGAATTGAGCGGATTCAGGAAACATCGCGGCTTGTTCGGTGCGATGAGCGGCATCGGAGAACTGATTGATATCAAACTG
>CAIJTV010000332.1:0-2880 GCA_903823635.1 uncultured Planctomycetaceae bacterium | reverse complement strand
GCTTGATCCAGAAGTGCTCCTCGCTAAAACCCTGCCAAAGGTTGCCCACAACCTTGGCCTGGTAATGTCGCGGGACCATTCTGTACGCTGATTTGCCAGGGGAAACTCTTTGCCTCGGAGCATTTCATGCGCATGATCCTGTTGGTAATCGGAATTGTTGTCTCGGGATCGAGGGCTGGTTTTGGTGCGCAGCATCCAAATATCGTCGTGATCTACGTTGACGATCTGGGGTATGGTGACGTTGGCTGCTATGGGGCAACGAGCGTTCGAACTCCGAACATCGATCGCATCGCCACCGAGGGCTGTCGTTTCACCGATGGCCATAGTTCAGCCGCGACTTGCACGCCTTCGCGATATGCTCTGCTAACCGGTGAATATGCCTGGCGTCTGGATGGGACCGGGATTGCTCCGGGTGATGCCAATGCCATTATCAAACCGGGGCGCGTGACGGTACCAACGATACTCCAGAAGGTCGGGTTTCGCTCCGCCGTGATCGGAAAATGGCATCTGGGCCTGGGTGACAGACCCATCGATTGGAACAAGCCCATTTCACCGTGTCCGCTGGACATCGGCTTTGACGAAAGCTTTATCATCCCGGCAACAGGGGATCGCGTGCCTTGTGTTTACGTCGCAGATCGCGATGTCGTAGGGCTTGATCCGAACGATCCGATTACCGTCAGTTTTCGTAACCGCATTGGCAATGAACCAACCGGTTTGGACAATCCTGAACTCCTGAAAGTCGAATGGGATCACGGTCACAACGCGACAATCATCAACGGTATCAGTCGTATTGGCTTTATGTCCGGAGGCGAGGCGGCTCGATGGGTAGATGAGGACATGGCCGACGTGATTACGACTCGGGCAAAGTCATTTATCGATCGCCATATGGCCAGCCATTCCGGTCAACCGTTCTTCCTGTATTTCAATCCGCACGATATTCATGTGCCGCGAGTTCCGCATCCACGATTTGCCGGAGCAACATCCATGGGGCCGCGAGGCGACGTGATTGCGGAGCTGGATTGGTCTGTCGGTGAGATTCTGGAAACACTCGACCAGCACCGACTGACTCAGAATACTATTGTTATCTTAACCAGCGACAACGGTCCAGTGCTTAATGATGGCTACAAGGATGAAGCTGTGCAGAAGATCGGAGATCATTCGCCAGCTGGAGCTCTTCGCGGCGGCAAATACAGTGCCTTCGAAGGCGGGACACGAGTTCCATTTTTGGTGCGATGGCCAGAAAGGATTGCTCCGGGCACAACGTCCGGCGCTCTCATGTGCCAGATTGATTTTCTGGCGACGTTCGCGGAACTGGTCGGCCTCAGGCTGCCTGACGGCGCGGGACCGGACAGTTTGAATATGCTGCCCGCCTTGCTTGGCACAGATCGCAACGGAAGAAATCATCTTGTCCAGCAGGCCGGAGTGTTGTCGTTGCGGATGGGGCCGTGGAAGTACATCGAATCCGGAAAAGGACCGGCTGTCAACAAGCAGGTCAACATTGAAACCGGCAACGCTCCGGAGCCCCGTTTATTTCATCTGGAGCAGGATCTTGCAGAAGAACACAACCTCGCAGATCAGCACCCGGAGCAGCTCAAGACGATGGCCAAGTTGCTGACCCGCGTGCGCGAACAGGGGACGCCCCGCTAAGGAATAGTCCCGCAGCAAGTTCCGTCTATCCCAAGCCGAAGCGTGAGCGAGGGATTGAGCTGTTGTGTGAGATCCCTCACTGACGTTTCGGGTCGGGATTTCAAGGCATGGAAACATCCGGAAGCTAATTCGCGGGACTGTTCCTTGCGCGGCTCTACTTCAGAAGGCTCTTATCAAGCACGGCGCGAGCTTGCTGGAAGTAGTCCTTCCATTCAATCTCCGGGCCGCCGTTCTTCAGACAGTCACGTACTTTCTGCAATGTGTTACGAGACATGTGCGGGCAGCGGTTGCAGGCACATGTTTCACCCGTTGATGCGGTAATGCCAGGCACTGGAATATACGTGTGTTGCGGCGCGGCCTTCTGCAGCGGATGAATCATGGCGGCTTCCGTTGCGACAAGAAACGTCGTGGGCTTTTCCACCGACATGACGTGCTGTCGCATCTTTTCCGTCCCGCCAACGACATCGGTCAGTTCGAGAATGTTCTGAGGACACTCCGGATGCGCCATGATGACGCATCCCGGAGTGCGCTTCTTGATGCGGATCAGATCCTGAATGCTGAAGACTTCATGCACCATGCAGGAGCCGGGCCACAGGATCATTTTGCGTCCCGTCACTTCGATCAGGTAGCGGCCAAGATGTTGGTCAGGAACGAAGAGAATTTCTTTGTCCGCGGGAACACGGTCAATGATTTCGCGAGCATTCCCGCTGGTCACGATCCAGTCCACAAGACTCTTCACGGCCGCCGACGTGTTGATGTAGGCCACGGTCTGAAAATCACGACCTTGTGCCCGTAACTGGTCCTGAAATGCAGCCAGTTGATCGGGCGGACAACTGTCAGCAAGGGAGCAGCCCGCAAGCATGTCCGGAATCAAAACTCGCTTTTCCGGGTTCATGATCTTGGCGGATTCCCCCATGAAATGGACACCCGCAAACACGATTGTGGAGGTCGTCACTTTGGTGGCATCGCGAGCGAGTTTCAGGCTGTCGCCGGTAAAGTCCGCGATGTCCTGAATTTCGCCATCGACGTAGAAGTGAGCCAGAATGGTGGCATCCTTTTCCCGTTTCAGGGCATCAATCTCTTCCATCAGGTCAAGCGGGTCTTCTTCGATCCGAGGACGTTCCTGCAGTACTGGCAATGTCATTTCTGTGGTCTTCCTGTGTTTGAATCCGGGGCCAGAGACTTACACCGTCTTCGCGTTCCGCCTTCACCCGGTAATTTAACGAATTTCCG
>CAIJTV010000331.1:0-6433 GCA_903823635.1 uncultured Planctomycetaceae bacterium | reverse complement strand
TTGCTGGCGCATTGCCGAAAACGTTGTCCCAGCCACTAACAAATTTCTTGGAAGCTCCCGTGTGTACGGTATACCCGGTCATCGTTTTTCTTTCCTTGATTCAGCGTCACAAAAGCAGAAGCCTGCTATCTCTTAGGATGCAGGGTTCCGCAGGATTCGTCAAGTCTTCGGGGTTGCTCTGGCACAATTGGCCAGATTGAAGCTTCAGGCGATTTCTTACAAGCCATCGCCCGATACTGGCGATGTTACAATGACGCATATCCCAGTCGTACTGAGACACCTGGCCCTTGCCAGATGGCAGTGCCATGCCACTGATGGTTGATCCTTATCGCACAAGGAAGAACTCGGGAGTCATAAAGATCGCCCAAAGGACGTCTTCGATTTCCTGGGTTGTTGGCGGCGAGCTGAGTGATTCGTTCAGAATCGCCTTTTCATCAGGCAATGGCTTTCGAGACAGCGCGAATTCATACAGATGATCGATAAGCGCCGTCTTGTCGGAATACTCCCCGTTCGCCAGATTCGCGGCTCCAGTGCTCAGATAACCCGCCAGCGTCGCTCCGTTGGAAAGGTCAATCGCTTCCAATGTTGTCAGTTCGGTGGGACGCATGGAAACGATCTGTTCGCGAAATGGTCGGCCGAGCGATCGCATCAGGAAGTCATTCTTCATCAGCGAGGCTCGAATCATCTGCAGATTGCCCGTCAGCGCCTGCATCAGCAGATTCGGAGCTGTGGCGGCGACGGAATTCGTCCAGACATCAAGGGCCGGCACAATCGTGACCGGTTTCCAATCTCCGGTGATACGTCCCAGTCGGCCTTCCTTTCGAGCGGGGACATTGGCGGTCCATTCCCAGCTTTCATCGCTGACCACGGTCATGACTTCGCCGTTCGTCAGTTTCACGCGTGATTCGAAGAAGAACCCAGCCGCATTGGGACCGTTTCCAGCATTCGTGGCGATGGCGACAACAGTGTTCTCGCCCTTCTTCAGAAGCCCTCGCAGAGGCACAGCTTCGGTCTTTGTCCATTCGCTGCCGGACTTCACTTCACGGCCATTGATAAACAGAGTAAACCCGTTATCGCAGGTCAATACCGCGCCGCCCTGCTCAACGTCGTCCGTCAGCTGGAACTGACGACGAAGTAAAATCGCCTCGCCGGACGGAGGAACACTGCCACTGGCTGCGGAGTCTCCCCAGATCCATTTGGCCTGCAATGCGACAGGTTCCGCCCCTGCCACTTGAGGTGCACTCCGAATCACCGGAGCATCAAAGGCAGTCGGAGCAGCCGATGTCATCTGCCACACCGAGTCCAGAAATTGCTCGGCCGTCATACGGCGCGGCAGTGGCCCCTGATAGACAAATTTCCCTGTGGAGCCTTCTGCCGATTCCACTCGTCGCGTCACACATTGCGACTGATAAGCTTCCGAGGTTGCGATCAGGTACAGGACCGATTTCAGATCGTATTTGTTATCCGCAAGATGCACGGCAAGATGATCCAGCAGATCCGCGTTCCATGGTTCTGACTGCATAGCATCCAGCGGATGCACGATGCCACGCCCCATGAGCTTGTACCACAAGCGATTGACGATCGTACGAGTAAACCGGCCGTTGTCGGGATGAGTCATCAGCGCCGCGAGTTGCTTCAATCGCTCTTCACGCGGCGCAGCGGCATCGACCTGACCAAGTTCCGGAAACAGCCATTTGGCTTCGGCTTGTTTTCCGATCGGCTTATCGCAGCGATGAATCTGCATCGGCTGAGCCGAGTAGATGGCCGCCAGACCGTAAGCTTCTTCCAGCTTCCATCGATCAATAAAACTATCGTGACACGACGCACATTTGAGATTGATGCCAAGGAACGATTGAGACACGCTCTGAGCAAACTGGATCTCAACCGTCTGTCCTGCACTCACTTCGCCACGCCAGCGAATACCATCAATGTATCCCTGACTGGCCGGAGTCGGCGGAGCGATCAGTTCACGAGCAAACTGGTCGAATGGCTTGTTGCTGAAAAGTGCTTCATAGAGCCAACCGCTGACCTGTTGCCGTCCTCCGGTAATGAAACCCGTGCCGCTGTAATCGTTGCGGAGCAGATCATTGAAGAACGAAAGCCAGTGCTCGGCGTAACCAACATTGTCATCCAGAAGATTGCGAACAATCCTCTCGCGCTTGCCAGGAGTGTTGTCGGCGACAAAAGCCTCCAGTTCCTGCGGTTCAGGAAGCAAGCCGACCAGATCGAGCGAAACTCGTCGCAGGAATACGGCGTCATCTATTTCTGCCGGACGAGCAATCTGATGCGACGCAAGATCAGCATCCAGTATTCGGTCAACCGGATTTGAACGTCCGTCGACAGCCGCAGGTAGTTCAGGCCGACGAGGCTTCAAAGGCGGTTCATAACTCGCGGGAGCGAAAGAGAAACCTTCTTCCCAAGGCAAACCATCAGCGATCCACTTGCGGATGACATCTTTCTCTTTTTCGGACAAACGTTCTCGATCAGCCGGGGGCATTTGAGTTTCGCGGTCTGTCGACAGAATCAGATTAAGCAGGTGAGATTCTTCAGGTTTGCCAACGACAACATGACCCGAATCGACGACCAGTTCTCGATGATTCATCGAGAAGCTGCCCTTGGCTTCTCGCCCACCATGACAAGGGACGCAATGCTTCTTCAGCACCGGAAGCACGTCATGAGCAAAATCGGACGGCTGCTGAGCGATGGCCGAACGAGCAACGACCGCAAGGCACAAACAAACCGCAAAATGAAAGAGACAGCTTCGAAGCACCGGAATTCCTCAGTGGGGACTTGATTGAGTCGTTTACCGCTGTTGATTTAATCAGCCGGAACGCGTTAGCGTCCGGTTTCTTGCCGCAGAAACCCTTCAAAATCAACCGGGGGCTAACGCCCGGCGGCTGATGACACAACTAAATCGACAGTCCGCAGCAGCTGAACAAGTCAGGCAGGTTATGTCCGGGGGGCCGGGTGTGACAAGCGAGAGCGGAGCCACGAACTTTGGCCAAACCCTTGACCTGAGGCGTTTGAAAGGTCAACCTCTTGCGAAACCAGCAGCAGAAATGGCTGCCATCCGCCCTGAATCCCGCCGTTCCTCGACGAGACAAGAAAGCAGAAATCATGGATAAACGGACACAGACTTCAGACGGCACTCGCCGTGAATTCCTCGCCACAACCGCTTTGAGTGCCGCTGCTGTAGCCGCGGTGCCAGCAACGCTGAATGCCGGAGCCTACGCAGGTGGCAGTGATCTCCTGAAGGTTGGACTTGTTGGTGCGGGTGGTCGCGGAACAGGCGCCGCTGAGCAGGCTCTGAATGCAGATCCGGGAACCGAACTGGTTGCTCTGGCGGACGTTTTCGAAGACGCGGTCACTCGAGGCCTGCGACAGCTCAGCCGAAAATTCAACAAGGACGGCGCGGCGGCACGAGTTACTGCGACGGAAGATCAGTGTTACACCGGCTTCGATGCCTACAAGCAGGTCATCGAGAAGTGTGACGTAGTCTTGCTGGCTTCAACTCCTCACTTCCGACCTGAGCACATGCGAGCCTCGGTCGAAGCCGGCAAGCATATCTTCTGTGAGAAACCAATCGCGGTTGACGCGCCGGGCGTGCGATCAGTTCTTGAATCTTCAGCGAAGGCCGCCGAAAAAGGACTGTCTCTGGTCTCTGGGCTATGCTGGCGATATCACCCGGGTAAGCGAGCTGTCTTCGAGCAACTGAAGAGCGGCGTAATTGGCGACATCGTATCGATGCAGTGTAGCTACATGTCCAGCGGCGTCTGGGATCCTCGTCGTGAACGCGATCAGTGCAAGAGCGAAATGGAGTATCAGATTCGTAACTGGTACTACTACACCTGGCTGTCCGGTGACTTTAACGTTGAGCAGCACATTCACAGTCTCGACAAGATGATGTGGGCGATGAATGACGAAGCTCCGGCCACGATCAGTGGTTCCGGTGGTCGTCAGGTTCGTACGGATGCTCGCTATGGCAACATCTACGACCACTTCGATATCGTGTATCAGTGGGCAAATGGTGTGAAAGCGTTCGCTCGCTGCCGCCACTGGCCGAACTGCGAGAATGAAGTCGAAGACTATATCTTTGGCACAAAGGGTATGATCGATGTGATGGCCCACAAGATTTCCGATTACAAGGGCAACGTGATCTGGAAGTATGATGGCCCGGATGGGGACATGTACCAGATCGAACACAACGAACTCTTTGCCAGCATCCGTGCAGGTAAGCCGATCAACAATGGCGACTACATGTGCAAGAGTACGATGCTGGCGATTGCTGGCCGCATGGCTGGATATACCGGCCAGAAGCTGACCTGGGATGCCGTCATGAACTCCAAGGAAGACCTCAGCCCTGCCAGCTATGACTGGGCCGATAATCCGGTGCCACCTGTTGCTGTTCCGGGGAAGACTCCGTTTGTCTGATTTGCTCGGACATCCGAAGCCATTCTTCTCGCTGCTTGAGTTACAGGCCTGCGATGCAGATCGCTACGGCTCGGCCATTGCTCAACTGCGACAAGGATCGGTAACGGGAATTGTTGTCCGCAATGTTTATGACAGCGCGCTGATGCAGCGGATCGTGGCACGCCTGGAGCGACACGATCCGCCGTTTTTGAAGACGTGGTTTCCGGAAAAATTCAAATCCTGGTTCTACGGCCAGAATTTGAATCTGATGCAGACAGATCCGGAAACCTACTTTCGGCAGGCGGAAGAATTTCATCAGCATATGGCCGAATTGTTTCCTGCGGGACAGGGAATTGATTCGTGCGTGATGCAGTTGCTTTCACGCCTTGATGAGAACCGGCCCTATCGTGCGGCTCCGGGGCCGGATCCCGAGCAGTCTTATATGCTGACGACCTTTCGTGGGCATGGCGAAGGCGGCTACATCACGGCTCATTGTGATAACGAACAGTCCCTGCGACCGGCGTATGAGCATTTGCAGACGCTGGTTTCGAGCCATATGTATTCGATGGTTTTACTGATTGGAAAACCAGAAGACGGTGGGGCTCTGGAGGTCTTCGATTATCGAGTCGAGCCGGAGAATGCTCGCCTGTTAAACGATGATTCTGCGACCAATAAGCCGGATCTCAGTCAGCTGTCGTCCGTCGCATTTTCTCTGAATGCCGGCGATCTGATTATTGTCGATTCTGGCCGTTATCTGCATCGTGTTACGCCTGTTGTCGGCCAGAAAACTCGCTGGACCGCCTGCAGTTTTATGGCTCACGCCAAAGATCGAAACGCGGTGTATTGCTGGGGTTAGCGGCGAAATTTCACTTAACTATCTGGTGAAGAACTGTGTTTATGGCCAATCGTATTTGCACTTTGGTGGCTTCTGTTCTGGTCTTCAGTTTTCTGCCCACTGAAACTGGCTTCTGTGGCGAAGTCAAAGTGCCGGCCTTTACGGCTTATCTGTTGCCCGATCCGTCTGCCGCCCGAATTTCCGAGGATCAAGGCATCACTCATTGGGATGACCCGACTCAGACGGTCAACTGGTTTGGGCGATTCGAGGTCGCCGGTGAAGTCACTGCAAAAGTTTTGATTCGACTCGAGAAGAACACGGAGTCACGACTGAAACTTTCGATTGGAGCGACATCTCGTGAAGTGAAACTTGATGGCAAGGGACCAGGGACGGCAGTCGAGGCAAACTTCGGAAGCTTCGATGTCCCCAATGCAGGACATCAGAAGATCGAACTGAAATCGTTAAATCCCGCAGGCCAATCTGCTGGTGACATTGAGTCTCTTGTGCTGGATGGACCTGCGACAGAAGGCGTTCATTTCAACATGAAAGAGCGACGGAATGCAGCGTCCGTACATCTGGCCTATCCTGTTGATCGCGATCTCGATGTTGACGCGTTTTATTGCGAAGTGACGGCTATTGAGGAACCCGTTGCCACGTTTTATATGGCGTGTGGCTGGCATCGTGGCTACTTCGGGATGCAGGTCAATAGCCCGACCGAACGTCGTATCATCTTCAGTGTTTGGGACAGTGGTGAGGAAGCCGTCGACCGCAAGAAGGTTGGTGATGAAAATCGCGTGCGTCTGATGGGAAAGGGAGACGGAGTTTATTCTGGCGACTTCGGCAACGAGGGAACAGGCGGCCACAGCCATCTGAAGTACATGTGGAAAACAGGGGAGAAACAAAGGTTCATCGTCACCGCTGAACCAGTTGAAAAGACGTTTACGATTTTCTCCGGCTACTGGTTCCATCCTGAGCGAAAAGAATGGATGCTGATCTCTTCGTGGAAAGCCCCCAAGGAAGGCGGCTATCTTCGAGGCCTTCATAGCTTCAGCGAAAACTTTGGCGGCCATAACGGGCATCTATTGCGAAAGGCTCGGTATGGAAATCAATGGATTCGCACGGCCGACCAGAAATGGGTCGAACTAACCACGGCAACATTCAGCCACGACCCAACCGGAAAGTCAGATC
>CAIJTV010000330.1:0-2938 GCA_903823635.1 uncultured Planctomycetaceae bacterium | reverse complement strand
ACGTATAACCACAGCCCAGCGTATCCTGCAGCCAATCCGGAATCGCCACCTGGTGAAACGCCTGCCGATCAAACGGCTGAGCAGCAATTTCGCGATCCCAGATCTTTTGCGGAGCCTGAGCACTGGCCGTTGACTCAGCCAGTACAGCCACACAACAGAGGCACAAGATCCGTCGCAACAAGTTTGAACAATTCATCTCACGCTCTCCGTCAGAAAGTAATTCTGTCGAGAGTGTAGTGGCGTCAATCGTATCGCGACCAGCGAGCCCATTTCATGATAGGCAATCTGAGTTCGCATCAATGCCTTCAGCCAGAAGATCGCAGAAGCTGAAATTATTCAGCCGCCTCAATCACAGTTACTGCGGCGAAGCCAATAGATGGTGCACCGTTCTGACCGCTGGCGTTGAGATTGACGTTGAGTGCACTTCGCCATTCCTGATTTTCGCCAATCCATTGCAGGCCACGAGCAAAGTTGTCGGTCCATGTTCCTGTGTAGCCGTTAGCCAGTGTTTCTGCAGCCGCCTGATTGAGTCCTCGTGTGACAGCATCTAATACCGTCGGCCGAAAAGGATGATCCTCGGGCAACGCATGGAGCAGTTCAAGGAGTTCGCGCATCAGGATGTTGTGATAAACCGCGCAGGCGTTGTGAGCGTCGAACCAGCGGCCGCTGGCCATTTGTCCGGGCAAGACTCCGATCTGTGCTTTCTCCACAGCCGCATCCAGATACTTGGCTTCTCCTGTCGCAGTGGCCAGTCGAGCAAGCAATCCGACACTGAATGCATTGTAGTTCCAGTTCGATACCAAAGGCCGCGAGATCGCCCAGTCACCGGACTTACGAGCAGCCTCCAGATATTCTTCATCACGAGTCAGCTCCCAGGCGCTGACCAAGGCTCGTCCGCAAAGTCCGTTGTCAAACTGAAGGCCGCCGTCGGAAGCATCGTCCGAGATCCAGCCATCAACAACAATTTCGGGATGCTCCTTCATCGCGCGAGCTACGATGTGGCCAACCTTATCGCGTGGGTTGAGACCTGGTCCCACTGGAAAGGGAAACACACCGGACGAGTGTTGCAGACTGACCAGCCAATTCGCTCCTTGCCTAACGATCACTGTTAGCTCTTGGCGATGCTCAGGGAACAATACGGCCGTTCGAGCCAGCGTGTCGAGTGGCCAGGCGCCTTCACGAAGTCCTGCCTGCATTTTGGCGGGATCACCTGTCGGATTCTTTAGCCATGGGAGCCCTCTTTTCCCTCGATCGATCTCCTTGAGCCAATGGTCTCGAACCTTGGCAATAGGAAACGCTGATTGATCAATTGGTGGAAAGCACCGCGTCGCGGTCTCGGGATTGCCGGCCCATGGGCCGAGAATTTCAACGGCCTCCTGAACGGCTTTTCGAGTCGCCTCGGCATCCATTGCTGCAAGAGCTTCGCGCCCGCGTCCGAGTGCTGGTCGAACTTCTTTCAAGATTGTGTCGGGCGGTTTGACGCCCGGACGCACCTCATCGGCTGACGAAGAGAGGAAACCGGAAAAAGCCATGAAAACGATCACGGACATTATGAGGTAACAGGGGGTTGTCATATCAGGAATACCTTTCACCACATTGTCACCCTCGCATCAGCCACGGCACAGACAGGACACACTGCCTATTTTGAAGCACAATCACCAACGGAAGACTTCGCCGAAACACAACGTGACTATTCGCACACTTCCTGAGTTATCCTGGCTCGGATTCTGAGAAACCCCACATTTGCCACGGAAAAACGTCCTCAGGAAGCCGCCTCCGTACTTGCGTCGTGGCACTTTACCGATAGTCTCATGAACTCCCAACGCTGGGAAGTACTTCGTCGTGGGAAGGAGAATCGAAAAGACGCATTCGACTTCCCGATGTGTCAGTCATAAAATTTGAAGCAGCGCGGTATGTGTCCGGGACGTGGAGAGCCCGGCTCGGCTATTTCTATCAGAGGTAGCTCTTCGGTTCACGATGGCCTGCTCCGTGTCGGATCCTTGAAACTCAGGAATATCACAATGAAGAAGATCTTTTTGTCAGCAGCTCTCTCAGCATGCTGCTTTGCATCCGCCGTTGCTCAGGACTGGGGCAATGTCTCTGGCCAGATTGTTGCGACAGGCGCGATTCCGGCTCCGGAACTGCTGCACAAAGCTGGTGCAGCCATTAAAGACGCAGCCGTCTGCGCAGCAACCGACACCTACAAGGATGACCTGCTGATCGACAAGGATTCCAAGGGCGTTGCCAACGTTTTCGTTTACCTTGCCAAAGCTCCAAAGAACATCCATCCGGATGCGAAGAAGCCTGAGCCAGCGACCGTTGTCTTCGACCAGAAGGGCTGCATGTTCACTCCGCACGCCATGGTTGTCCTCGGTGGCCAGACCGTTGAAGTCATCTCCAGTGACGCGATTGCTCACAACACTCACACGTATCCTTTGAAGAATCAGCCGATCAACGTGTTGATCGCTCCGAACACTGCCTTGGGCAAGGGCGAAAAGCTTGATTACAAGGTTGGCGAAAGCTTGCCGATTAAAGTCACGTGCGACTTCCACCCATGGATGGCAGCTTACTGGATGGTTGTTGATCATCCCTATGCCGCTGTGACAGACAAAGACGGCAAGTTCACCATTCCGAACCTGCCTGTTGGAGAGCACGAATTCCGCGTTTGGCACGAACGCATGGGTTACGTCAATCGCAAGTACGCCGTCACCGTGAAGAAGGGCGACAACGCACTGAAGCCTGTTGAAGTCAGCGTTGACAAGCTCAAGGGCGAAAAGAAGTAGACTGAACACCGAACCCTGAAACGCTCGCATTGGAAGCCCGGCTTTTCTAAAAAGCCGGGCTTCTTCTCTTTGATCCCTTTCCGAACGGATGTCTCATGTTTCGATTTGTCCTGCGATGTTGCACAATTGCGGCGATCTCTAGATCGGAAGAGCGT
>CAIJTV010000329.1:0-12526 GCA_903823635.1 uncultured Planctomycetaceae bacterium | reverse complement strand
CCTGCTGGCCTTGCTGACCACCGCCACCACCACCGCCACCACCTTGCTGAGTATTTCCTCGCAGGTCCTGTCCCTGCTGTCCACCACCACCACCACCGCCTCCACCACCGGCTGCCCCGCCTGGGAATGTAAGCTGGCGAGATCCAAAGGCTGGTACACCAGCAGGATCACCAAGGTTGTCCTGCACGTTGAAGTCGAAGTCGACCCCAATTCGTTCAAAGAAGTTGTCAGAAACACTGATAAACCGCACTTCGACAGTCACTTGCAAGTCCTGCAGCTTTCGCAACTGCTTCAGCAAATCAGCGACCTGCTCATGTGTCGCAGCCGTCTGGCGAATCACAAGGCTCAATGTGTTTTCTTCAGTCCCGATCGTTCCACTTCCACCATCGACGTCCCATGTGCCAGGTTCAATAGTGGTGGTCAGCAGATCGATAAGACCCGAGAAGTCTGCATGATTGTCAGAGTAGTCAACAGTCGCACCAGAGTTGGTTCGACCGTTTCCACTGATGTTGACGGACAGGTCATCGTTTACCTGATACAAGCCCATTCCAGGACTTAGCGATTGATCCTTACTGCCCCTGGAGTTGGTGCCAAGCTTATTTGCCACCGGGACAACCAGATCGGCTACATTGTAGGTCAATGTAACCAGCTTGGTTTCCTGCTCCAGTCGATTCGAGATCATCAGCGTCTCATTCTCGATCGTATAGACCAGACCACCGGCCTGATCCAGCAACAGATTCAATGCACTCCTCAGAGTAATCCCGTCCACATCGATACTGACTGGCTGATCTGCTGTCAGACCTTCCGTTTCGATAGCACGAGTCTGCATGGCAATATTGATGCCGTGGACTGTGGCGATGTGTCGGATGACTTCCGTCAAGGCCACGTCATGGAAGTGCAGGGAGACTTTCTCACCGAGGCTCTTCTCGATCTGCAGTTCACTTTCTGTTCGTTCACGGCTGTCTGCACGGCCATACTTTTCGCGACGTTTTGACAGGTCCGTCCACGACTTTGCATCCGGCATCGAGAAGTCTCCTCCCGGAGGCATAATCGAAGCCAGCTCCACATCGTTCAACTGCTGTGTAAAGCTATCGGCCTTGCGTTCCCGCACGTCATTATTGAAGGCAACCTGACGCTGAATCTTGGCTTTTTCAACCATGATTGTAGCCTGAGGCAGATCCGGATTCAGATCCTTCGCTTTCTTGGCCAACAGTTCCGCTTCTGCGTAGCGATGTTCTTTCATCAGCTCGTTGTACTGATCAACCAGCTCCGCGAACTCCTGCTCGATCCGAATCTTTGATTCTGTCTCGCGTTTGATCGCTTCCATCACGTTGCGATTCTTGTTCTGCTGAGCGATATTCGGTCCTTGCTGATCCATGTACTCGCGAATCGTTTCCTGACTGCGACGAACATAACCACCCAGAGTATCCAGGGACTCCTTATTGAGAGGAGCTGCTTCGACTGTGGCAAGTGTGTTATCCAGAATCTGCAGAGCCTCTTCCGGATTATCCTTCTTCAGCTTCTCTGCTCGGAATACGCTGTTCATGACTTCTGTGCGAAGACGCTCGTAGCGAACATCAGACTCTTCAGTCGCGGTTGTCAGCGGATCCTTTTCATTCATTGGGCTCATTGGAAGTTCGTTATCGATGGTGATCGATTCACCTTCCTGACCAGATGCCAATTGCACATCTGGAGCAGCGGCAACGTTCTGCATAAAGTCCTGCAGTTGTCGACGCTCTTTAGTGCCGAGATCTCCGGCATTCTTCGAAGCTGCAGAAAACGCGGCCTTGGCAGCCACTCGATTACCACTGCGAAGAGCGGCAATACCTCTGCGATAAGCCTGAGAAGCAGACTCACCTTCTGGTGCCAGAACCGGGAAGTCAAACTCTGCCTCGTCGTTTGAAGCAAGTGAAGCAGACGCACGTCCTTCAGGAGTCACATCCACAGGGCTTCCGGACGCCAAAGCGTTTCGGCCATTCTTCTGTGAACTATTCTGAGCCATCAACTGGGCTTCTTCCAGCACGGTCTCCGGACGATCTTCCAGAAGTCCGAACGACGCGTCGTGCTGCTGAGCCTGAATTGCAAGATGCTGAGCCTTCTGATGATCGCCCTTATTCAAGGCAGACCGAGCCTCTGCAACCAGTCGAGAGGCTTCTGGTTCCGTTGCGGTTTCTGCGTCTGCAATGTTATCGGTGCGGGCTGACTTCTTTGATTTGCCCTGACCACGTAGTGCCAGATCAATATCGTTCATAACCAGTTCCGGACGATCATCCAGAACGTTGTACGCAACATTCAACTCGGATGCCTGAGCCGCCTTTTCACGGGCAACACTCAGTTTTCCGTGGACGAGGGCTTCACGAGCTTCGTGAAGAAGCTTGCGAGCCATCAAGGCGTCTTCAGATGTATCACTGTCCGCTGACGCAAACGTCGAGTTGACGGCCGCACCAGTTCCCTGCAAACGTTTAATGTCTCGAGACACCAGAGTCGGATTGTCCTCAAACATTCCGTAGGCCACGTCGAACTCGGCAGCCTGATCCGCAAACTTCGCAGCTTCTTCAAGGTTGCCCGCATCCATCGCGGCTCGTGCCTGAGTCAGCAAGGCTGTTGCCTGCTCGTATTCGTTGTCAGCACTCTTTGACCGAACTGTGGACTTCTCAGATGACTTGCTGCCACCCGCAACGAAGGTCGATGTCTTCGTCTTCTTGTCAAGGTCAGCAATAACATGTTCTGGGCGATCATCCCACAGTCCCCACGAGGCCTGTAGCTGTCGAGCCTGAACAGCACGCGAACGAGCCGTTGCAAGATCACCCTTGGCCAAGGCAAACCGGGCTTCCTTAACCAGTCGTTGAGCCTGCTTCTTCTTCAGCAGGTCGTTGCTGGCCATCGGAGCCTCAACTTCAGCATCTGCCAGTTCCTCGAAAGGATTGACTTCCTCTGAGTCGGCTGCGGCAGAATCATCCGCCTCAGCCATCTCGGAGGATGCTGCTTGTTTCGCAAAGTCAAAATCAACACCCTGCTTTGCCACAGGCTCAGCGAGTGAATCCAGAAACTCCTCAGGAGTTTCTTCTCCTTCATTCCACTCAGCAGACAGCGATGCCGCTGTCTCAGCCAGTCGGCGAGCTTCGGCAGTCTTGCCTTGCTTCACCTTCTGCCGAGCGTCCTGAAGAAATCGTCTGGCAGCAGCATTGTAGTTGCCAGCAGGTTTTCCGGAGTCAGTCTGAGCTGACAACGTTCGTGACGGATCGCCGCCGCTGAACAAATACAGCGACACGGCCATCACCGAAGCGCATGTGATGAGTCCGATGGCCTTTTGCAATGTAGGATCCTCCTTCAGGAATGCGCGACAGAGCGATCTGGCTCTGGCAGCGATCGTCCATGATTTCCGAACCAGTCGATTCTGGTGCGGACCATGAGTCAAATTAGGTAACTCGATCCGAGCCCGGAATCCGTTTCCGGGGACTCGTGATTTAATCTGATCTGAGCTGTCTTGATTCTCCGCTCGTTCACTGCCTCGCAGCGCAACATTCGGACAATCGTCGCGGGGTGATAACTGTTGCGATCCGGAACGGTCAATACGGCGACAGCGTCAATTTGGACTCATTTTCTTCGATTCCTCATTACAGCGTGTCACTTCGGCATTGCCTGCCGATTTCACAGCGACCAAGGCACTGCAGGCCGAATCAGGAAGCCATTTTCAGCGATTTTGGCTGAGAACAGCAATATCGGGCCATCGCTGGAGACTGCTGTCAGCGACGATCTGAGCATCCTGATTACTTCAATGTGGCCTGTCCGGCGAAGTTCAGGCCGCGAATCCTGTCCGACATCGTTTTTTCCTTCTTGAGGTTGACATGAAGAGACAACATCCGCTTGTGAGGAGTCGAATCTCTTCGGCTGCCGGCGGATGCGAGCGATTCGCCTGAGCAGAAACTCCGCGTGCACATCCCGAGCGACTGTCAGAACCCGAATAACCATCCGTCACTTCTCAGACTTCCAGGCGATACTGCCAGTGATATGTCAAGTCGCTCCCGTAATGCTCGATCGACCCACCCGAGTTTGAACAGGCGTCCTGCTGGAATTGTTATAGGCTAGAGTACAGGCGGAAAGACACGGCATGAGCACAACGATTGCCAGAAAACCAGAGTCCCTTCAGGACGCGATCAGGGCTGTGATCAGTTCGGATGACTGCGAACTTCCTGTGCTGCCTGAAGTTGCCGCTCAGTTACTTAAACTGACCGGCGACGTCGACTGCGAAGTATCGGACATCGTGGCTTTGATAAAACGCGATCAATCGCTGACCAGCCATCTGCTTCGCATTTCAAATTCTGTTCGTTACTCCACCGGAGTAACCGTATCCTCGATTCAGCAGGCTGTTGCGCGACTAGGTCTCCTCTGCGTCCGTGAAATCGTGGTTCTTATTTCCTGCCAATGCAAGATCTTCGACGTACCGGACTTTGAAGCACACGTTCGTCAATCTTTTCGAAGATCGCTTGCGACAGCGGCGTTTGCTCAGGAGATCGCTCGAGTTCGTCGCATGAACGTCGAGGAAGCGTTTCTTTCCGGCCTGCTTCACGATGTCGGCCGTCCGATTCTTTTTCAGGCTCTGGCAACTCGTCGGCGACGTTATGGCCTGGCAGCATCAGACGCCGAAATCTGCGAAGCTGCAGAGAAGCACAGAATCTCGCTCGCCGCGAAGCTCATTGTTTCGTGGGACCTTTCAGCCCGTGTTGCAGAAGCCGTTCAGTTTCAGCTTTCTCCGCAGGACGCTCCAGGGTGCTTGCAGCAGGCTGCAACCATCAATCTTGCGAGTTATCTCGCAGACAACGCCTTGTCCTCGAGACCAGCGCCAGAGTCTTTAGACTCACATCCTATGCTCACGGTGCTGAGTATTTATCCGGAGCAGCTTCAGGGCATTCTGCGAAACCAAGATGAAATCCTGGAATGGGTTAACTCAACTACATGATCGCTGAATGCCCGACATTTGATGTGCTTGTGATCGGAAGCGGCCCGGCAGGTCAGAACGCCGCGTTGGAGGCGGCGGAACAGGGTGCTCGTGTCCTGATCATTGAGCAGGAGCCTCAGGTTGGCGGAGCTTGCGTGCAGTATGGGACGATCCCCAGCAAGACTCTTCGTGAGACGGCCCTGACTCTTGCAGCTTTTCAACGTCGCAGCGGAGACGTCTACCAAATCAGCCATGACGCTGAGCTCAGTGTGACAAGCCTGATGAAGCGACTGAATGAAGTCGTGCATGCTTATCAGGAAACAACACGAAACTGTCTCGAACAAGCTGGGGTTGAACGAGCCTACGGCCGAGCCCGGTTTTTGTCCGCCCATGATATTGAGATTACGCGTGTCTGCGGCGAACAAAAGACGGTGAGTGGAAATACTGTGATCATCGCGACGGGGTCGCGACCACGAAATCCTCCGAACATCAGAGTTGATCATGAGAATATTCTCGATAGTGACTCGATACTTTCGATGAGCTACCTGCCAAGATCGATTGCAATCTTCGGAGGCGGAGTCATTGCCTGTGAATATGCTTCGACTTTCTCATCTCTCGGTGTTCGGGTCACGATGCTGGACAAGGCCAGCCGGCCACTTGGTTTTGTCGATGCGGAGCTTGTGGAATACTTCCTGCGACAACTCCGTGCCAATGGAGGAGAGTTCATCGGCAACTGCGAATTAACATCAGTCAAATGGGACGGCTTGAGTTCCGTCAGAACAATATTGGCGGATGGTCGGACATTTGATTCCGATAAAGCGTTTGTGGCACTCGGTCGTGTGGCGAATATTGATTCGCTGGGGCTGGCGAAGGCAGGGCTGCAGGCTTCAGACAGAGGTCTTCTGACAGTCAATGAGTTTTGTCAAACTGCCATGCCGCATATCTACGCTGTCGGGGATACCATCGGGCCTCCGGCTCTGGCATCCGCCTCGATGGATCAGGGGCGAAGAGCTGTTATTCATGCTTTGAGCGGAGTGAGAAGCCAAACCAGTCTCTCGCTGCCGACAGGGATCTATACGATTCCGGAAATCGCCACTGTTGGGATGACCGAGCAGGAAGCCAGAGAGAAATTCGATGCTCCCAGAATCGCCAGGGTGAGTTTCGAACGGATCGCACGAGCGCACATCACAGCAAATCCTTCCGGCATGCTGAAGATGGTGACATGCCCTGATGGCCAGCGCATCCTTGGTATTCAGGTCGTTGGGGACGGCGCCACCGAACTTGTTCATCTCGGTCAAATGGCCATGATTGCCAATCTGCCAGTGGATACATTCATTCAAACGACGTTTAACTTTCCAACGATGGCCGAAGCCTATCGGCTGGCAGCTCTGGAGATCGTTCATACTCGAGAAGCCATAAGTTGCGGTCAGCAGAGTCGGCGGGGGAGCCATAATCTCGATACCCCAGCAGTTCTCAGCCGCAATCTCTGACATTGAATTCGTAGAAGCTGAACATCTCTGGTTGCCACGATGCGCCACTTTTTATGGCAAAGGACGAGCGTGTTCGGAAGTCCCTACCTGTTGTCAGTGAAAAGACCTCCCGATTCGGAATAACCGTTTCGGCGTCTGCATCGAACGAGGACTTGTTGAAAAAAATTGCGCAGGAACCATCCGAAAGCGTTCAATAGTTCAATGAGTTGTAGCGGAGGTTAAAACGCCACCCTTGGTGTACGGGTGCAGAAGTCGCCTCAAGGCAGATCTCGAGAGCGGTGTGACAACCTGATTTCATTTATTGAGTCGTAAACTATGTTCGATCGCATCACTAACTTCTTTCGGCCTGAGGATGCTCAGAAGAAGGCATCAGTGGCACTCGCACGGCTGTTGTCCCAATATGAGATGGATGGTATCGCATATCGCAATGAAATCACCCAGAGCCGGCGACGCAGTGAATCAAGACAACTGGCGCTTGGCTGTTGGATTATCCCGTTCGAAGCTGATCGCCCACAAGTTCTGGATTTTACCGTAGTTTCCTCGGCCGTGACCTACGACATGCGACGCGCTGGAGTTGGCGTATTGACCTTCACTCCAATCGAGCTGAAGAACTTTGTTATTGCTCTCCCTGATAAAGAGGGTGTCTGGCGATTCTTTGAATGTGAAAAGTGTCACAGTTCCAGGATTCCAGGCGGATGGAATCTCTCCGGACTGAAGCTTCTGAGACTGATCGAACTGGAATATCGCGATGTCTCAGTCTTCCGCGACTGTATTCACGAAGAAGCGAACTCTGCGGTTGCAGCAGGCTGGAATGGTTGATGTTTGTGGGCTCCTGATGGTCAGCTTCCGGCGAGGGCTCTTTTCTGTTCCTTCTGCGAAACAGACTGGTCGGATAGTCAAGGGAAAACGAAGCCGCAAACAAAGGGATCGATTCGAAGTTCATTTCTGGCTCTCTGTCGCACTAAGATTGAAGCCTGCTGCCAGGACTCCGCACATTCGCGATTTCTTTGAATGTCCTCTGCAGACTCTTGTTCACCGCCTGAATGTAAATCCAAAGAATCGGGTAACCTTCGCGTGACACATGGCTGCTTGCCTGTCATTTTGTGATCTCTATTCCGGTCCGGACACGTTTACTCTGCCTTCGAACAGCCTATGCGCTGGCCCATTCGCAATCAGATACTGATGCCTTTCGCCCTGTTGCAGGGCGTTGTCATCATGATCATTTCGTTCAACGCATCATGGGCTGCTGCGCAACGGGCAGAACGTGAATCCATTGCACGTCTCGATCAGGTTGTGAGGACGCTAAGTGAATCTCGATTTCCGGTCCAAAGCTCAGTCCTCGAACAGATGAAGGGGCTATCCGGGGCAGACTTTATTGCGACTGACGCCAACGGGATCCTGACGGCCTCAACGCTTCACGAAACTCGCGCCTTGTCGATCCTCTCAACACCAAGAGCGACCGTGCCGGATCTTGGTCGGCTCAGTGAATTTCAACCAGTTTCAGTTGCTGGTGAGATGTGGCTTATCGGCAGTGTTCAAGCTCAGCGGTCCCCTGATCTGAAGGAGTTATTGGTCCTCATCCCTGAAAGTGAATGGCAGGCAATTCGCAATGAAGTCGTCTTTCCGCCACTTCTGATCGGAGGCGGTACTCTTCTGGCAATGGTTGGGCTTTCCTATATGATCGCAGCAAAGCTGGGGGCTCGACTTGATCGTATGCAACGGCATGTTGGTAAACTGGCAACGATGGAGTTTGAGAATCTGTTGCCAGTCTCAGGCAATGATGAACTCACCAGCCTGGCACTTTCCATCAATCGGATGGCTGTCGATCTCCAGCGAGCTACACAGCTTATCCGAATGTCTGAGCGCACAACCCTGATTACACAGGTTGCAGGCGGACTTGCTCACCAGCTAAGAAACTCGATCACCGGGGCTCGTATGGCAATTCAACTGCAAATGAGACGATCTCCGAACAGCGATGTGGAAAGTCTGCTGGTGGCAAATCGTCAATTAAGCCTGACTGAGAATCAGATTCGCGGCCTGCTAAGCCTTACGCGAGATGTCCAGCAGGAACCCCTTCCGGGGCAAATTGATCAGATTCTGGAAACAATTCGTGATCTGCTTGAACCACAATTCCGGCATTCAGCCACTGGCCTGGAGATCGAGTTTTCTGCGGAACACGTCCCGAATTCATTGGCTGTGGCGGATGCCGAACAGATACAGTCTGCATTGCTGAACCTGATTCAGAATGCTCTTGAAGCCTGTCGCCCCAGTGGTCAGGTTCGTGTCGTTGTTGCGTTGACAGAAGATTGTATTCTGGTTGATATCCTTGATAACGGTCCTGGAATTGCCGACGATGTCAGAGGGCGAATCTTTGAACCATTTGTGACAGGAAAACCAGAGGGGATTGGTTTGGGTTTGACGTTGGCTGCACAGGTTGCGGAATCTGCAGATGGAGGATTAACGTTCGAACGGGTTGAGAGCTGGACTCGATTTCGTTTTCAGATTCGCCGCATACGCTGATTTCCTGAAGTCCATCAAAATGCCTCACGTTCTGATTGTCGATGATGAACCATCTATCTGTTGGGCCCTGCGAGAATGCCTGACTGATGAGGGTTTCTCTGTGGATGTCGCGGGGACGGCCGAACAAGCCCTGGTAATCGCCGCTCACAATGTTCCCGATGTCATTGTGATGGATGTGCGGCTTCCGGGAATGGATGGTCTCAAGGCCCTGAGGCTCCTGCGCGACAGGTCAGTCACGGTCCCTGTCATCATCATGACAGCCTTCGGAAGCCTCAGGATCGCCGTTGATGCAATCGATGGAGGTGCTTTCGATTACCTGACAAAACCGATTGATCTGGACAAAGCAGTCGCCGTCGTTCAACAGGCCGTTTCAACACCTCGGAAGTCATGCTCTGCCGCCACTGCTGCCGCAGAATTGGATGATGCGTTGATTGTTGGTAGTTCTCCGAAGATGCAGGAGGTCTTCCGCCGTATCGCTCTGGTCGCTGAGCGAGATGTCCCGGTGCTGATCACGGGAGAAAGCGGGACCGGAAAAGATCTTGTGGCCCGAGCCATCCATCAGCACAGTCATCGCAAAGGTGGTTTCGTCCCGATCTGTATTCCGGCGCTAAGCGAAACCGTCATTGAAAGCGAACTCTTTGGCCACTCCCGTGCCGCGTTCACCGGGGCCGACAAAGATCGCAACGGGCTACTGGAACTCGCAAACGGTGGCACCGCGTTTATTGATGAAATTGGTGACGTCTCCCTGAATCTGCAGGCCAAACTTCTACGCGTCCTTGAGACCGGAGAACTGCGCCCGGTGGGAAGCAACGATTGTCGAGTAGCGTCATTCCGGCTGGTTGCTGCCACTCATAGATCTTTGGAGCAAAGAGTCTCCTCAGGGGAATTCCGAAGCGACCTGTTCTTTCGCCTGAACGTCTTCCGAATCGAAGTCCCGCCGCTTCGAGAACGTCTGGAAGACCTTCCTGCACTTACACAGAGATTTCTGGCGAACTGTCTTCGCGGAGGACGCATCCTGCAGATGTCAGACGAAGCCCTCCGTGAGTTAATGACACGACCGTGGCATGGGAACGTCCGGGAACTTCGCAACGTTGTGGAGTCTGCCAGCGTTGTTTGTCGAGGGGATACGATCCTGCCTCAGCATCTCTCTGATCCAACGTCGCTGCTGACGACTGCGTCAGTGGAAACATCTATAGATCCAGTTACTCAGCTCAACTCTGCAATCCAGGCATGGACCACGGCACAGCTGAGCAACCAGTCCGCGACCGTGGATGACCTGTATAATCGTTTTCTTAAGGCAACAGAGCCGACGCTTCTTTCAACCACGCTTGAACACTCCAGCGGACAACGCGGTGAAGCTGCCAGAATCCTGGGGATTCATCGCGAAACCCTCAGGGACAAGCTCAAACGAGTCGAGGAGACGCCGAAGTGAAATCCTTGATTCCTGTCGCCGGAAACAGCAGGGCTTCGCACGCTGCGACTCCACCAGAGTACCAGTTCCTCAACTCTCGCAAAAAATAATCCGCAGTTCATAGATCCTGCAACTCTCAGCTTTTTACTGCCAACAGAGCATGAGGGATGGGTGAAGCATGGAAGCGATACCATGAGTTCATTGCATCAAGCATTACAGTGTTACGGATCAGTGTTCGTCCGCACGTAAGTCGATGAAGGGCCATTGCGGTGAAAGTTCGGCGGGCCAACCCGAATGGAATTGTGAGCACTCACTTCAGCACCACTTGATTCACGCAATTCGGAACACCTTCTCAACATCAGATCCTGTGGATGGCAGGGCAAGGCAGTTCCGGTTTTCGCCAGAACTGCCAGCGTGGTAGCGTCGGAAGCATCGCCGACAAGGATTCCACCAAGTAATTGTTTCCCATCCATCGTGAATAGCAGTTTTCGGTAAACTCCGGCAAAGGCATCTTCCTCAGACAAGACTGCGACATTCTCAGTGTCGGTCTCCCACTGACCGAAACACGCAACGTCAACTCCGAGGAGCTTTAAATTTATCGATAAGTCGCCATATTCAAAGGGTCGACTGTCTCCACAAAAGTTCGCAGCCACGGTCTCTGCCATGGTATAACCAGGCGCTGTGACTCCGAACTTTGTTCCCGAATGCAAAGCGCATTCGCCAATGGCAAAGATTCGAGGATCATTGGTCTGCAAGCGGTCATTGACCTCAATGCCACCTTGCTCACCAACGGTAATTCCTGCCTGGCGAGCCAGTTCATCTCGTGAACGAATTCCATCCGAAATGATTAACATATCGCAATCGATTGTTGTGCCGTCGTCAAACACGATTCCCTGAATGTGACTTTCACCTCGCACCTCAGTCAGTGTCTTTGACAAATGGACGTTGACGCCAAGATCCCGAATTCTCCGAAGCAGAGTTTGTGAGCCAGCTCGATCAAGATGAGCTGACAGAAGTTGATTTCCAGGCTGAACAATATGAGTCAGCAACCCCAACTCAGACACAGCGCCAGCAACTTCTAATGCTGAAAGTCCTCCGCCTAAAACTGCACAAGTTCGAGCTTTCCTTGCAGAGGTTACGATATGTTCCAGGTCATCAGCGGTACGGTAAACAAATATGCCCTGCTTCTGAATACCTTGTACTGATGGTACGCGAGGATACGCCCCCATCGCGAGGATCAGAAGATCGTATTCAACGTTGACACCTTTCATCGACCGCACAATATGACGATCCCGGTCAATATGGATTGCACGGTCCGCAAGGTGCAGCGTGATTCCAACAGCTTCGTACCAATCTCGTCTTGCCAACAATAATTTCTCGGCATCCCGTTGAGCAGTGAAGCTGAAGAGTCCTACTCTGTCGTAGGCAGATCTGGCTTCCTCACAAAAGACGACAAGCTTATAGCGTCGCCGCTCATCGAACGCTGTCAGCTGCTCACAAAACCGCAGACCTACCATTCCGCTGCCGATCACGACAATGGTTTGTTGTTCTGCGAAACTCATCGGCCGATTACCCTCTGGAGAAATTCAGCAGGCTGACAGTCAACCTTATCGAAACAAAAGAACTGACACCACACGCCCCGGGTTCAATAGGAATACTCATCAAATCATGCACATCAAAAATTCTTTGAGCCCACGTTCTCACGCCTGAGCTGTCGACACAAACCAGTTGGCGTTTCATGACTGCAGCGATGAGCCCATGCCGCCGGGTCAACCAGGAGGCTCTAAGGAATCGGGACAGTGACCTCGCATAGTTCTTTCCTCGAGCATTTTCTGAAGCATCGAGGAGCTAGTCCCGGTTTCGTTGGGCATTCTGAAAATTCTTGCTTCAAGGCTCTGGGTTTCGTAGTGACGGAATACTCTGGAATTTTGTGGATCGTAATCGATCAAATCGACTAGCCTCCGACTGATGATGATCAGCAACGAAAGCTCTGTACAAATCTCTCTCAGACTCGGAATTCTGATGAGTTCTTGATGACAGCCAAAACAACCCCTGATGCACCTGCCAGCACTTTCGCATGATGACTTTAGCTCCCGAAAATTCAGGAATGATTCTTCATCAAACAACACAAGGTTCTGATGCAGGGAACGCCCTCGAGGCGATCCT
>CAIJTV010000328.1:0-4466 GCA_903823635.1 uncultured Planctomycetaceae bacterium | reverse complement strand
GAACACTCTTTCCCTACACGACGCTCTCCGATCTATCCGGAGAGACTGTCGGCAAAACGTTCGACGGCCTGATAAGTTTCATCAGAGACGACTCCATTCTGCTGTCCGCGAGCGATCTTTGTGCGGAGCGTATTCGCCAGCATTTCTGCTCGAACGAAATTCCAGTTCTGGCGCTGCACCACCGTATCATACTGACCGATCAGTTGTGCGGTCTTTTGAACTTCCCGAGGGGAAAGGAACAGCAGAGCTTTCTCTCTCATTGCGGTCAGGTCAACTCGCGACAGAACGTTGCCGAAGTGTTCGGGCTCTCGTTCCAGACGCTGTCCCAGATCATCAATGACAGATTGAATCAGTTTGCCATTCGGACCTGGAGTTTGGACTGTGATCAGAAGATCAGATTCCGCTCCGAAGGTGTCCGCATACTGCTTCCATGTTTTGGCGTGCTTCTGAGCAGGATCCATGAGATCGCTGCGACTGGTGCGAAGCTGCAGTTGAGTGACCGTGATCCCGACGCTGCCACATGCGACCAGAAGAACCAGCCACAGCATCAGTCGTGGACGCGCGGAGACTGTTGCCACTGTCCAGCCGAGGAATCGGGCGGGAAGTGACCTCGTTGTCGCGTTGTCCTGCGGTCGGCTCATGACCTTCCCTGGTCGGGGTGACGGGTAGAGCAAAGAAAGGAATCTAATGGCGGCATGTTCTGCCGAAGTGCATCAATGACGATCAAATCTGAAGATGCGCGCGGTGAACGAGCGCACGACAGATTGAGTCGTAGTCGGAACATCGGCATTGCGACAAGAGCGGCTGGAGCCAAACTGGAACTCTGAAAAAAGCCGTGCCGAATCTTTAGGCTCAAAATTCATCGACTTACAGAAAACCCGCCTTTTGATAGCGATTGTTCCGAATCTGACGTTTGCGAAAGCTATCAATGACCTGCACAATTCTGCCGAAAGAAGCTCACCGCAGCTGAACCCTTCTTTGTGCCAGATCTCTCCGAATGAAAGTTCGATCCATTGCTCCCTGAGTTACCACGTTTCTCTTCATTCTTAAGCTTCCGTGTCCTCACGCCATCCGGCCCAGGAGCGGTGGCCGTGATTGAGCTCCGGCTTAACGCCCAATCAGACATCGCATCTGTCATGCAAGGGTTTCAGGTGGGGTCTGCATGCACGCTGGCGGAGGCACCTCAGGGGAGAATTCTTTTTGGAAGCTGGAGCGGTGAAGATGTCGTTATTGTGCGGATTGCGGAATACTGCTGGGAGATAAATTGTCACGGAGGCACCATTGCTGTTCATCGCATTTGCCGGGACTTGGCTGCTGCCGGGTTACGGTCTGACATCCAGGGCTCCGCGACGAATGAATCTTTCCCGGAAAAAATAGAGCGAGTCACAAATGAAGCGTTGTTGAAATGCAGAACTCGCAAAGCGGCCGGATTGGTACTTGCTCAACAGGACGGACGACTACTGAAGTTCGCCGAAGACCTACAAAGTGAATCAGACGACAGAAGCCGGTCTGCTCGACGGCATCAGCAACGCTGGCAAAGTGTCGCACAGCATTTGACGAAACCTTGGCGAGTAGCGATCGTGGGTGAGCCGAACGTTGGCAAATCGTCACTGATCAACACCATCGCCGGTCTGCAGCGATCAATTGTTTCAGCGACCCCTGGCACAACGCGAGATCTGGTAGAAGTCGACATCGTCGTTCGCGGTTGGATGTTTCAGTTGATCGACACTGCTGGCGTACGAACTGGCTCAGACTCATTACCAGAGCAGTTGGGAATTGTGCAGTCCCTCGCCCTTCTTGGCGATTGCGACATGATCTGTTTGGTCGTTGATGCGTCCAGTGAGCGGTTCGAGTCTGCTCTGATGGATCGACTGATAAAGGTCGAAGTGCCGATCTGTGTTGTGCGTAACAAGTGCGACATTCCGAGTGAACCCGGGAACACCGGCGTACCACTGTTCGCTTCGTCGGTGGATTCCGTTAGTTCCATAAAATGCATTGTCGACGTCTCCGCAAAGACCGGTGTCGGGATTTCGGAGTTGCTGACCTGGATCGCAGAAACAGCAGTTCCGGAAGAGCCCCGGACTGAAATCGCTCTGCCGTTTGTTGAGCTGTTTGGGGTAGCGTGAGTGGTGCCTGCTTTCCACGGTCAGCACCCCCGAATTCGTTCTGGAGATCCTGAAGAAACTGGGAGGGGGCTTTCTTTGATGTGGTCCTGGTGTGAGAACAACTTAGGAATTGGGCTGGGTCATGTATTGGGCTTGCTTGTAGTTCCCGAATCATGGCTCCGCGGACTCTGCGTTGAAGGGGACTCGGGGTATCCGTTCCGGGAGATGTGCAGTCGCTAAACTGCGTCGCGGTTGCAGTGTTTGAACTGCAGGGAAACCGTTACATTGGCGGAGAAGGTCGAGAAAACTCAGCGTGTTGCGTTTTGATAATCCGGCACGGGATTTGTTGCATGGTTGTCTCCGAATCCATTGACTGGCAACAACTCCGGAGTTCATGCCTGATGAATGATCTTACAACGGGCGGTACACAATGAGATTTGAAGAGTTACTAATAATCCTTCTGATCGCTGGCGCGGTGTTGATCCTGCCGGTGGCTGCGATCGTGATGTCCATCATTGCTTTCGTGAAGACTCGCAAACTGAAGGAAGTGACCGGGCGTCTGGATCGCGTCGAAGCCTACCTGCGCGATGTTGCGAATGGTCGTGTTACGCTGCCGCAACCGAAGGTAATTGGGGGCGAGTCGGATCAAACACTGGCTGCTCATGCTGCGATGGCTTCTGTCGCAGCATCACCGGTCGTAAACGATCCGGCGGAGAGCCTCAGCCAGTTGGTTGCAGCAAAATCAGTCTCAGAGTCTCCTGCAGTTGTTCCGATGCGGCCGCCCTCTCCAGCTCAGCTGTATACGCCTTCTTCTCATCTCACGCCCGTGCATTCCGCGTCCACTGCCGAGCAATCAGCGTCTCCTGTGGGCTGGGAGACGTTCATCGGTCAGAAGGCGTTCGGCTGGGTGGCGGCCATCCTGTTCTTATTCTCAGCCACATTTTTCCTGCGTTACGCTTATCAGAACAACTGGATCGGGCCAATCGGCCGAGTTGCCATTGGCGAGTTATTCGGTGCCGCGCTGGTTATCTCCGGCTGTCGTTACTTGCTCAAAGGCTGGCGGCGATTTGCGTCGATGTTGATGTCGACCGGCATCGTGGTCATCTATCTGGCGACGTATTCCGCGTTTGGGTTTTATCAACTGTTGCCTCAGCAGCACGCCGGTATGTTTCTGGCCATTTTGGTCATGGAATCAATGCTGGCTGCTGTTTTCTGTCGTTCGTCGCTGATTGGGATGATTGCGGTCGTCGGCGGTCTGATGACTCCGCTGCTGATGCAGTCTGATCATGATTCTTATTCGTCTCTGTTTCTGTATCTATTGACGCTGAATATTGGCGTGATTGCAGCCACAAGCGTGCAACGATGGCGAGCAGTCGCGTCGGTCGCTTTTTTTGGTACGCAGTTGATTTATCTGGCGTGGTATCAGGGCAACTATCATCCGGATAAGTTTGCGTGGGCATTGGGTTTCCAGTTATCGCTGTTCCTGCTGTATCTCGGACACAGTCTGATTATCGCTCGGCGTTCTGTGCGATCTGCGGACTATGAAGAGCTGGCTCGGTTTGTGATCAACGCTGTGGTTGGCTTCGTAGCTTTTCGAACATTGACTCTGGAATCCTGGAGTCTCTGGATCGGTACCGCGGCCCTTGTCTTCGGTACAATCTATGCCGTCGTGGCTCGCCTGATTATGGCGTGGCGGCCAGCGGATTCTCGTTTAATGATGACGTCGCTGGCCGTCGCGATCGGGTTTATCGCGTGGGCGATTCCTGTTCAGGCGGATGCTCGGTGGATTTCACTCGGCTGGACCATGATGGCGATGGCACTCTGGTTATTCGGGCTACGAATCTCTTCGTCTATTCTTCGAGGCATGGCGGCTGCCCTTGCAACGCTCGCAGTGGGCCGCGTGATTGGTTTCGATTTGCCGTTTTATATCCGTGACCCATTTATTCCTGTGTTGAATCGCGATGCATTACCGTCGCTGGCTGTTGGCGTGTTGCTTCTGGCTGCAGTCTGGAAGGCTGATCGATATCTGCCGAGGCTGTCGCAAAATGAACATTGGGGAATCGGCATCACGGGCGTATGCGGGATTACGCTGGTCTGGTTGGTCTTGTCACTCGAGTGTCATGGTTACTTCGTTTCGCGATCGTTTATCAGTGGAGATGTGGAACTCTGGCGATGGCGAGCTCAATTAGCTCTGACCGTTTTCTGGATCTTGTTTGCGACGGCTTTACTGCTGCTGGGATTCCGCTTCAACCGTTCTCGCCTGCGTTGGTTCGCAATGGGGCTGTTTGGAGTCACGGTGCTGAAGTTGTTTGTCGTCGATATGGCGAATGTGCAGCAGATTTATCGAATCGTGGCCTTCTT
>CAIJTV010000327.1:0-8954 GCA_903823635.1 uncultured Planctomycetaceae bacterium | reverse complement strand
CCAGCAAAAGGCGCAGTTGCTGGCTGATGTCTGGCCAGCAGAAACCTTGTCCGTCGAGTGACATCGCTTGAATGCCACGGATGTGTTCCAGCAACTCGTCTTGTGAACCAGCAGCGACGTGAACAGAGCAGAGTGGTGAGCCCGCAGGAATGGTGGACCCGGGTTGCGGGATATCTGCGATAGTCCACGCCTCGTGCGTTGAATCACAAACGGAGTCCGTAAACTGGACGTTCTGATTCGCCCAGAGAATGAAGCGAGCCTGCACGCGGACATTGTTTGCCGCGGCAGAACGGACCGTTTTTCGCCTGCAGGCTGTGCCGCCTGCGGGTTGCCAGCCGTACGCAGCCAGATGTCTGGCAACCAGACTTCGTTCCGTGCGGATATGATGGACCGGGTTCTCGTAAAGCATGTGAGAGGCCGTCAGACGAGGGTTCACTTCAAGAAGCCATGCTTGTCCCTGACGCAGGACGAAATCGACACCAAAAACACCCTTCAGGCCCGTGTGAGTGATAAGTGACTCCGCAGCCAGAACGAGTTGTCGGGTGACATCTTCGCCAGGGTCGACCGGACCCGCATTTCCGCAGAACAAAAAGTCGGAGGCTCCCAGGCTTGGCCAGCCAACAAGCTGAACCGAAGTACCGAGCAAACTCAGGCCGCTGTGATCGGAGCAAAAGACCGCCGACATCGGAACACCGTCGATGTATTCCTGCAGGAATTCCTCCGAGGTCGTCTTCTTCTGAATACTGTCCGGCAGTGCACTCTGTGGATGCACGGACCGGATTCCGAGTCCTCCCGAACCGGACTTCGGTTTTCTCAGCCAGTGGCAGTCGGCATTTGCATTATCGACCGAGGCGAGTCGAGGAACACTCAGTCCCGCCTCTGAAAACCACCGCACGATATTGTGTGGTTGACGGATTCGGTCGACGATTTCCAGGTCTGGTCCAATCACGGGTCGGCGAGCCATGATAGAACGAAGAACACAGGTGTGGTTTTCGAGCCCGCCGGCCCAGAGCAGGGGGATGTTGCTGCGAATTTTACGAATGATGTCCGGAAGTTCCTCAAAAGTTCGCATTCGGTCAATAAAGCGGCCTCGTCCGGAACGGAGGATTCGAGTCAGGTCGGTATCCTCAAAGAAATCAACACAGAGGGGATGCAATCCGGCGGCAATCGCGGATTGAGCCAGACTGCGGACGCTGGCTCCACACAAAATGACCGATCGGACCGTCCGAAATCCGCCAGAATGCTCTTGTTCGGGCGAAGTTGAGGACTCCGGCTTCAGGTCAGTTGAAGATGAGGCCAAAAGTCGCAATCCTGATCAAAGAATGAACAGTTACAGAGGGGCCTGATTGTCGACTGGCAGGGCCTCGAGATGTGTATTGTTCACTTTTTCATGCGACCTTGTCCACAACACAGGCACCTCATTGCAGAAGCAGGCACGGTTCTGCTTCCGCAGACAACTGCAAAGTGTGGCTCGGAAGTGTTTTCAATCATCGTTCTTTGTGGCCGACGTGCCCCGATGACCGGGAGAATGAAGGCACTTCAAATCTGTCTGCGGTCGCTGTTTTCTGGTTTGACTGGTTTTTGTAAAGGAAGTATGGAATGTCAATGTTTGTAGGTGAAGCACTCGTCGGTGAAGGTAATGAAGTTTCACACATCGACCTGCTGATTGGTGACAAGAGCGGTCCGGTAGGCGTTGCATTCGCAAACGCTCTCGCTGACCAGAAGATGGGCCACAGCAATCTGCTGGCCGTTGCGACTCCGAACCTGGCTGTAAAGCCATCCACCGTGATGATCACCAAGGTCACGATCAAGGGTGCTCGCCAGGCGGTTCAGATGTTCGGCCCAGCTCAGAAGGCTGTTGCTGACGCTGTTACGGACTGTGTTAAGTCCGGAGCAATCCCAAAGGATCAGGTCGAGAAGCTCTGCATCGTTTGCGGCGTTTTCATTCACTGGGAAGCTGCTGACGACAAGAAGATCTATCAGTACAACTACGAAGCGACCAAGCTGTCTATCGAGCGAGCAATGAAGAACGAGCCATCAGTTGACGATGTAATCGCTCAGCGCGATACAGCCGCTCATCCGTTCTACAAGGGCTAATTTGCCGTCGTGGCAGACGCGGAGATTTCTCTGCGAAGCTCTGAATTCAAAGCGGCCGTGCTGGGTGACCACACGGCCGCTTTTTTATTGAGCTTTTGACTTCCGGTTTAATACAGCGGAAAAACGAAGCATGATCCCCGAGCTTGTCGAGTCCTCTTTTCCAGGAGTTGACTGGACCGTATGAAACAGTCGACAAAACATCGTGGAAATCACTATCGACTTCGCGCGCCGTTTTCGGCTGTTAACATATAGAGGACTTCAAGACGCACACCCAGGGAATGCTTTGAGATATTCGACGATTCTGTTGCCGAAGGTCGGGCTTTGTGGGGCCCGCATTCTTCAAACAGACGAGTCTCTGAGGACGACCGAATCGCCTCTTCTTGCGGTGTTGAAACGGTTTTGAGACTCATCAGCCACAGCCCAAAAGCATCTCTGCTGCAGCTTGGCTATGAGTGAAGGTGCAATGATGCCGGATCAGAACGAATCCTTGAAGTGTCTGGCAGACCCCGGTTTCTCCGCTGATGTGCTGCGGGCCGCTGCTGAAAACTCACCAGACGCAGTCTTCGTGAAAGATCGTCAGGGAAAGTATCTGTATGCGAATGCCGCTGCTCTGAAGATTCTCGGCCATCCGCTGTGTGATGTCATCGGCAGGCGGGACGATCGCTTCTTCCCTTCTGAAGAATCGGCCGAAATCTTCGCTGAGGATCAGGCGATTGTTCGTGACGACATCGTGATTCATCGAGAGAGAATCGTCACCTCGGCGAGCATTCGGTGGACATATGAGGTCCGGAAGTCACCTTTCCGGGATTCAACAGGAGAAGTTGTGGGTGTTGTGGGATTTGCTCGCAACATTACTGCTCAACGACAATTTGAATGGTCTCTTAAGAAGCAGCAACTGCTCCTTGAACATGTTGCACAAGGACGCCCGCTGAATGAAGTTCTGGACGAACTGGTCGCGCTGATTGAAGCGGAATGCCCCGGAGTCCTGGGTTCGTTCCTGCTGCTGGAGCCCGACGGGAAAACTCTTCGAGTGGGTTCCGGGCGAAGTCTTCCGGACGCCTACAACAAAGCGATCGATGGAATTCAGGCCGGACCAAAAGCCGGCTCCTGCGGAACGGCCGTTTTTCGCGGAGAACCTGTCCGTGTTCATGATATTGAAACGGATCCTCTGTGGGACGATTTCCGAGAACTGGCCGCACAGTTCGGTCTGAGATCCTGCTGGTCCATGCCGATTCGCAGCTACAACGGACAGGAAACAGAGATCCTCGGAACTTTCGCGTTGTACGCCAGAGAACCTGGAGTTCTGAATGTCCGGCTGGATGATGCGATCAAACGGATCGAGCACCTTTCCGGCCTCGCGATTGACCACTATCGGAACCAGCGAAGGATCCTTGAAAATGAAGCGAGGCTGAAGACGTTCATCAACAATACGGCAGACGCATTTTTTCTCCTCCAGCGTGGCGGCGAGATTCTGGATGTCAACGACCGTGCTTGTCAGCAACTGGGCTACTCCCGTGAGGAACTGATCGGTGCGACCCCGTTACTATTTGACACAGGGGCAACTCCGGAACGGATTCAAGAGGTCAGAGCGACGATGGATCGTGGAGAAAGTGTGACGCTGGAGAGTCGATATCGTCACAAAAACGGATCTGAGTTTCCGGTGGAACTGCGGATCAGTCCCTTCAGCCAGAATGAGAATCGTCTTTCCGTTGCGACTGTCCGTGACATTACGGAACGACAACAGTCAGAAGAAAAACTGCGGCATCAGCAGGCCCTGCTGCAGGAGAGTCAGTCGCTTTCGCATCTGGGATCGTTCGAGTGGGAGATTCGGTCGAATCGGCTGACATGGTCTGACGAGCTTTACCGCATTCTCGGATACGAGCCAGGTGAGTGCGAAGTGACTCTGGATCGCTTTCTGTCGCACGTTCATCCTGAAGATCAGAGTCAGGTCGAAGACGCTATTCAAACGGCGTCCAGGACAGGTGCAGGCTATCGTACCGAAGAAAGAATTCGGAGGACGGATGGAACCGAGCGAACACTGGCAAGTGTTGGCAAGGTGCTGACGGATGAAAGCGGTGCGCCGGCGAAGATCATTGGCGCCTGTCAGGATGTTACGGAACAAAAACGTGCGGCTGCAGATCTGGAATCCAGTCAGCGACTGGTCTCCGCGATGTCACAGGCTTCACCGCTGACGGTTTACGTGTTTGACGTTATTCAGCGGCGGATACTCTATTCCAACTACCAGCTTCTGCGTCATCTCGGGTACACCGACATCTTGCTGACCTGGGGCTGGGAGAACATTTCAGCGTTGGTTCACCCGGACGATCGGCAGCGACTCTTTCAGCTGCTCTCTCGCTGGGAGAATGTGCAGGACGGAGTCATTCTGGAGTCCGAATATCGCCTTCGGGATTCCGAGGGTCGATGGCGATGGATTGCCGGACGAGACACCATTCTGGAACGAACACCCGAAGGAAAAGTCAGTCAGGTGATCGGGACGGCTCACGACATTACCAGTCGCAAGGAATCGGAGCTGCAAATGCAGCAAACGGTATCTCGAATGCTGGCGACGCTGGAATCAACGGCCGACGGTATTCTTGTTGTCGATCTGGAAGGACGTATCCTCGATTTTAATCATCAGTTTCTTCTTACGTGGGGGATGCCGCCGCAGTTGATTCAGGAAGGCCGGCATGAAGATTTGGTGGCCGGATTCAATGAACATGATGGCATGCAGCAGGTTTTGCAGCAGTTGAAAGATCCGGAGACTTTCGTTCAGCGCGTCACAGAGATCTATGCCACTCCTGATGTTGCTACTTTTGATGTGATGGAGTTCCGGGACGGTCGTGTCGTCGAGCGATACTCGCAGCCGCAGCGAATTGATGGTCAGCCGGTGGGACGAGTCTGGAGTTTCCGCGACGTCACCGCTCGCCGCAGCGCGGAACGCGCCCTTCAGCTCACACAGTTCACCGTCGATCGCGCGGTGGATTCGGTCTTTTGGGTTAACCCTGACGGCGAGATCCTATACGTCAATGAGGCTGCCTGTCGAACACTCGGCTATGAACGCCATGAACTGGTCGGGCGGACGGTTCCGGAGATCGATCACAACTTCCCGTCGGAGCAATGGTCTGTTCACTGGGAAGACGTCAAACAACGCGGGTCTTTTACGTTCGACTCGGAGCATGTCACGAAGCAGGGGAAAATCATTTTCACCGAAGTGACCGTCAATTACCTGCAGTATGAAGGCCGCGAATACAACTGCGCAGTCATGCGCGATGTCACGCTGCGAAAACAAACCGAAGAACAACGCGACCGACTCTGGAATCAGTCGCCCGACTTGCTTTGCATCGGAGACCTCAATGGAAGCCTTCTGCAGGCCAACCCTGCCTGGGGCCGTATCCTTCTGTGGACGGAAGAAGTACTGCAACAGCAGCCGTGGATCGATTTTGTTCATCCCGATGACCGAGAACAGACACTGCGACAGTTTCAGCAGGTCATATCAGGCCAGTCGGTCACAGACTTTGTCCATCGTTTTCGAGATCAAAAAGGGGAATGGCACTGGCTGTCATGGAACATTATTCCTGTGCTGAGTGAAAACGCATTTTATGGCTTCGGTCGTGATGTGACCGAATCGCGTCACCTTGCCGAGCAATTCCAGCAGTCGCAAAAAATGGAAGCGATTGGGCGTCTGGCCGGCGGTGTGGCCCACGACTTCAACAACCTGCTGACGGTCATCAATGGTTACTCAGAAATGCTGTTAATGGACTTCACCCTTGACGAACCGTTCCGTGATCCCGTGGCGGAAATACGTCGTTCCGGTGAGCGTGCGGCCGAACTTACGTCACAACTTCTGGCCTTTAGCTGCCGATCACTGGTGGCTCCGCGAATTCTGAATTTGAATCAGATCGTTGAATCAACGGGCAGAATGCTGAAGCGTCTGATCGGAGAAGATATCCAGTTGATCATACGAGAGTGTGAGAACTTGCCGCCGATTGTAGGTGATCAGGGAAAACTGGAGCAGGTCTTGCTGAACCTTGCTGTGAATTCCCGTGACGCGATGCCACACGGAGGACGTCTGTTTATTGAAACGGACCATGTGACGGTGGTCACAGAGGGGCCTCATTCCGACGAAATCGACGTGAGCCCCGGAAACTATTCCTGCCTGCGGGTCATCGATACGGGTGAAGGCATGACGAAGGATATCACGGCGCGGATCTTTGAACCATTTTTTACAACCAAGGAAGTGGGTAAGGGAACCGGTCTGGGGCTGTCGGTTGTTCACGGAATCGTCAGCCAATTCGGAGGTAGTGTTTTCGTCGACAGTACTCCGGGACAAGGCACAACGATGACGCTCTATTTTCCGGTGGCAGCCGCCGGAGAAGAGGTTTCCACTCCCGAACCGCGTCTAGTGGATGGTCGAGGGTGTGAGACTCTTCTATTGGTGGAAGACGACGACGCTGTCCGAACGATTTCCTTGATCGCGCTGGAGAATGCTGGATTCAAGGTGCTTGCAGCCAATTCGGCGGCCAGTGCCATTGCGCTCGCGAAACCACTGATTGCTCAGGTTGACCTGCTGATTACCGATGTCGTTATGCCCAGAATGGGAGGGCGTGAACTGGTGGAAGCTATCCATGTGCTGCGAGCTGACATCCCGGTTCTTTACATCAGTGGTTATACGAAAGACCGAGTGCCTCAGGATGGGGCGAGAGTAGGCTTCCTGCAAAAACCATTCACTCCGCTGGCCCTCGCCCGGAAAGCCCGGGAAGTCCTTGATGCTGCCTGCCGAACATCCTGAGCACAGGAACGACAGATCAGGATACGGCTTAGGTACGTTATAGCACCCGAATCACGACAGTCGTTGAATGAATTGACTTCGGCGCAAGTTCGACCGCGTTAACGCCAACATTAGCTGTCTCGATGCAGACCATTTCTGGCCACTCATGATCGCCGAAGTCCGGCATGCGAGCACTCTTGGCGATCCATGGATTCCAGACGACAGTCGACTGCGAACCAGACTTTGAAACGGCGATCGTACGATTGCGACCCGGGTCATGCAGGTGACACTCGGAATCGGTCTTGAGATAGACTCGATCGGTTTCTCCCGTGAATTCAATCGCAGTCCCCGTGGCTGGCTTCTCCGCAGCACCATCGACTTTGTCGATGTAACGACTCTGTTCAGGGCCCGGGATTGAAATGTTGCGAACGTCAGACACGCTGAAATAAGTGTGCAGAGCATCCTCAAACCTGTGACTTGTGCTGACACCTGGCGGTAGTTCTGTGGCCAGAGTCATTCGCAGCACAGAGCCAAACTCAAAAGTAAACCGTACGGTGAAGGGATCGATGCGGGTCTGCAAGGTCATTGAGATCCCGCCTTCTGCTGTAGGCCTGGCTTCAGCCACTTCCCACATCGCAGTTCGCGCGAAACCGTGAGCCGGCGCGGATGAATCAGAAGCATGCGGCCCGAACCAGGGAAAGCAAATTGGCACTCCACCCCGGATTGGCTTGCCAGGCTGAAACAACGACGAGCGGCTCATCCACAGCACCGGCGCATGTCCCGCCGGTTGCCAGGAAGTAACGTGGGCTCCATGCAGATAGATTTCTCCTGACGCGACAGGTGTGGCAACAACAGCCTTCGTCAGACCGCCCTGGCCCGCTTCGAAATGCAGTCCACGAACCTTGAACTGCTCACAAAGCGATAGCACAGTCTGCATCAGAGAAACCATCAACGTCCGGGAGTTATTCAGTACGCGGCCACGATTGAAGCTATTTCTTGCAACGTATCCCGCGAACACGCTGCCCCAATTCAAATCGTGCGGAGAATAAGAGATCAGACCTTAACAACAACGGCACTGGCCTGGCCCATGCGGGTCACGCTGGTCTTCAGAAACAGACCATTCGAAGTCGTAAGGTGTTCCCCATGGATCACGTTCAGAGGCGATTCGGAATCCGGTGTGGAGAAATTCAGAGTCTTTGGGACGATACCATGCTGCAACGCCAGCAATGAAGCAGCCACTTCGCACAGTGCAGAGCCACTACCCGCGCTGCCAGTGTAACTCTTGATCGCTGTGACCGGGACGCTGTCGGCATGACTGCCCAAAACTCTACGCAAACCTTCCGCTTCATATCGGTCGCGGCGAGGATGGCCGGACGCACACGCATTCACGTGGCCCAGATCTTCCGCAGAGACACCGGAGCGAGCCATCGCCGCAGAAGCCGCCTGGTAGATTGCCGTGGCTTCATCCGGGTGTCCGTCGCGACTAACAACCGTGCTGGCACCGCAGCCAAGCAGCGTTCCCAGAATCTTTGCACCTCTTGCTTCGGCATGTTCGCGAGCTTCCAGAATCAGCGTGCAGGCCGCTTCTGACAACGCTTCGCCCGAGCGATTGTTATCAAATGGGCGAACGCGAGTTTCAGCAGGGCCGTCCGCCAGCACATCCCAGTGATACGAATGACAGGCCTTGACCGTATGAATTCGAGTCCCCGTGACGCCGGTGATCATCACATCTGCACGATTGCGGCGGATCGAATTTGCGGCTTCGGCAATGACCAGACCGCCGGAAGCTTCGTCGTGAGTAATTGAGTTATTCGGGCCGCGGGCATCCAATGCGATCCCAATATGACAGCCCGGCATGTTCGGCAGATAACGCAGCAGCCAGAGTGGCTCCATTCCATCAAAGCGTCCACCACCCCATTTGTCGTAGACAAATACGGGCTTACCAGACGAGCGATCGCTGGCTTTGACGACGGCGTCCAGAAGAGCATCCGGAGGTGTCGACATCAGATTCGCGCCAAAGTCCACGCCGATGCGATCAGGAGCGACTGAGCCAGCCTGAAGCCCCGCGTCCTCCATGGCTTGCAGCGCT
>CAIJTV010000326.1:0-4662 GCA_903823635.1 uncultured Planctomycetaceae bacterium | reverse complement strand
GCCGGCAACATCTACACCAGCGCCGATATGGGCGTGTTTGTGTTTTCTCCGGACGGCAAATTGGTGCGTCGTTTTGTGGGTGATGATTACACTCGGTTGCACGACATCGAGATTCGTGAAGAAGGCGACGCGGAGTTCATCTACGGTGCTCGCAACGCCGCAGCGGAAGGCATCAAATTTCATGCAGAGACCGGCGACATTGTGCTGCGTCTGAAGTTTCCGGAAGAATCCGGCCTGAAGCTGACCGCGTTCAGCCCAACAGCCATCACGGTGGCTCCGAACGGTGATATTTTTCTGTCCGACGGCTATGCCAGCAATCACATTTTTAAGTTCGACAAAGCCGGAAAGTACCTGAAGCACTTCGGCACCAAGGGCAATGACCTGAAGCAGTTCAATACCGCTCACGGGATGACTTTGGATACTCGCTATGACCCACCTCGCCTGCTGATCTGCGACCGCAATCATGAGCCAAAGGGCCGATTGCTGCACTACGATCTTGAAGGCAACTACATCGAAGAAGTGATCACAGGCCTCGGGATGCCCACATCAGCGTCTGTGCAGGGTGACTATGTTTCTGTTCCAGACCTGCATGGTCGAGTTGTCATTCTGGACAAGAGCAACACAATCATGGCGGTGCTGGGCCATAATGCGGATCCTGCCAAGCGAGTGAACTACAACGTGCCTCAGGATCAGTGGATCGAAGGTGTCTTCAGTGGCACTCACGGATCTTACTGGGACAAAGACGGCAACCTGTATGTTCAGGACTGGAATGTCTCCGGCCGAATCATGAAACTGGTGCGTGTGAAGTAGTGGTGTCATCTGCAGGACGGTCTTTGCAGGCCGTCCTGTATTCTTGAGTGCCGACGATTCACTCGATCGGTTTTCGAATGGCCGCGAGATTATTGTTCATTCCCTGCACGATCGCACCCGAGTCTGATCCGAGTGCCAGAAATCTGAAGCCCATCGACTTGTGTTGATCAACCAACTCGGGACGCGACAGGATTCCAGCGGTCTTGCCGTGCTTCTCACAAGCGGCGACGACGTTTTTCAGGTGCTGCAGAAATCCGGGCTGAGAAAAATCGCCCGGGTGTCCAAGATTCACGGACAGATCCATCGGCCCAACGAACAGGACATCAACACCGGGAATGGCAGCCATCGATTCCGCCTGATCGGCTGCTTCCGGAGTTTCGATCTGCACGACAACCAGAGATCGTTCATTGGCCTCGTTGAGATATCCTTTCCAGTTTCGCCCGTAGTCGGTGGCTCGTATAACCTGAGCAACCCCGCGAATACCAGTCGGTGGATATTTCATGATGCTCACCGCTCGAGTCGCCTCGGTGGCATCCGGCACATAGGGAAACATGACTCCCGCGGCGCCGCTGTCCATCACGAATTTGACCATGTCGGCGTCGATTGAAGGAATTCGCACGATCGGTGCCGCAGATGATCCGCGAGTCGCCAGGAGTTGACTGCGGAGTTCCGTCAGGCTGCCTGAACCATGTTCAAGATCCAGCAGTACCCAATCAAATCCAGCCGCAACCGCAATCTCCACGGCGACTGATGATCCCAGATTCAAAAACGTTCCGGCCAACACTTCTGACGACAGCCGATTGCGATCAATCCAGTTCATGGTTCAAATCCAGATACTTGAAGTTTCAGGTCAGGCCCGGCCCCCGTGGCCGCAGCTGTGCACCCAGATAATTGATGACGGCCAAGAGCCAGCTTTCAACTCTCCCCCGACCGCAGCGTTTTAGCAATGCCGAGGCGCGATGAACACCCTTGACTAAAGAAGTCATGAATCCATGAATTCTCAAACACGCAATTCCGAGTGCAATTTGGACCGGATTCTGAGATCATATGGCGGGTGCAGCGGATTCAGATCGAAGAATCTGCATGAAAGACGAATCTCCTGCGAAGAGCGTTCTATAATTGTAACGCGATTTGGGCCGGAGAATGCGAGGAAGGCACGGGTGGTAATATGGTCAGTATGAACATCCTGTTGATTGTTTTTGGAGTGATCTTTGGGCTCGTTGTCCTCTTTGCATTGGGCACCTCGGGATTCGTATTCTTCAATGTCTTTCGGCTGTTCAATCGCGCTTTGAAAGATGCGGGGCAGCATCAGCACGAAGCCGGGCAGGCGGCCCATGTGGAGAAGAAGCGGAAGGCTTTGGAGCTGCTCGCGCAACAGCCAGCGGGTTCACCTGCTTTTAAGTGTCGTGGGTGTGGAGCCACCGTCGATAGCACGGCCGAACTTTCACCGGACGGGCGAGTTCGCTGCAACTATTGCAATCAGTGGACGAGTATTTATCAGTGACGGACAACGGCAACACCGAGATCCAGAATGACGACGATCGGGAACGGTCGCGGCGGCTGAGCCTCCAGGCGAATAAGGCCCCGGCAGAAATCGAAGGCTACTCCATCGTTCGTCGACTTGGGACCGGAGCTTACGGAACCGTCTGGCTGGCTCGCGAAGATCGCACGGGCCGCATGGTTGCGGTGAAATTCTATCCTCATCGGCGAGGACTCAACTGGTCGATGCTCAGCCGCGAAGTTGAAAAACTCGCAGCGGTTTATACGTCTCGCAACATCGTACGCCTGCTGGATGTTGGCTGGACCGCTGAGCCACCTTACTTCGTGATGGAGTATGTCGAAAACGGTTCGCTGGGAAACTTTCTTGCCCGCGGGCGCATCAGCGTTGAAGAAGCCATCCGGATCACTCGCGAAATTTGCAGTGCACTGATCGATGCTCATGGTGCAGGAGTTCTGCATTGCGATCTGAAGCCGGACAATGTGCTGCTGGACAATCAACTGCATGCGCGCCTGTGTGACTTTGGCCAGTCACGAATGTCTCATGAGCAAAGTCCGGCACTGGGGACATTATACTATATGGCTCCGGAACAGGCCGATCTGGAGGCGTTGCCCGATGCGCGATGGGATGTGTATGCGGTCGGCGCACTTCTGTATCATATGTTGACCGGCGATCCGCCGCATCGCAACGAGGCGACTCAAAGGCGTCTGGAAAAATCGGAGACGCTGGATCAACGCCTTAAAACTTATCAGCAGATTATTCATTCGTCAGGAGTTCCTTCCGGACATCGAGCCGTTCGAGGAGTCGATCGCAGGCTGGCTGAAATCATAGAGCGGTGTCTCGCCGTGGCCCCGGGCGATCGTCTTCCAAATGCTCAAGCTGTGCGTGATGAAATGGATGCACGCGACCGTCAGCGAACACGTCGCCCGCTCCTGATGCTGGGAGTTGTCGCACCAGTGCTGTTGATGGCTGCGATGGTGCCGATTTTTGTCAACGCGCTGACCAGAAATCTTCACGTTACCGAACAACAGATCACCGACCGCGCTCTGGAAAGCGATGCTTTGTCTGCGCGACTGCAGGCGGCTGGTCTGGAAGATGAACTCAATGATCGCCTTGATGAACTGGAAAACATAATCGCCGATCCTCGGTTGTCTTCATCGCTCGAGTTGATGTTTCAACAGAGCAGCGATGATGTCGTGGCACTTGTGTCGGCCGCGAGCGAAGGAATGCCGCTCACCGCAGAGGACGATGCGAAGCTGAACTGGATGCGGCAACTGGATGCCGCGTGGGAACGCAGTCAGGCGGCTAATGCTCGACGGCATTACGAACAGGACACAAGCTGGTTTTTGACCAACGCCGATGGCGTCCAGATCTGGCGGCGTGAATACAGCTCATTGACGCTGGCCAAGGCGTTTCGCTACCGCGACTATTTTCACGGGCGAGGTCTTGACTATCCCGAGGATCAAATTCCAGAGGATGTAAAACCGCTGAGGACGCGTCACGTCAGTGTTGCTTACAAAAGTACGACAACCGATCGGCAGACTGTGGCGTTAAGTGTTCCGGTGCGCAACTCTGCTGGCGAAGTGATCGGCGTGTTTGCTCGAACGGCGAACCTTGGTGATCTTCAGTCTCGTCTCGGGCGTCGCATTCAGGATAAAGATGACGACAGCGTGAAACGCATCATCGCGCTGGCGGAGTTTCGTGAATCTGAAAACCTTCGGTTGCTGGACCATCCCTATTTGACAGAAGAGTTCGTGAAATCAGCCGAGCAGAAATCTCAGGATGTGGAAGTTCTTGAGAAGCTGACGATGAGCAACGAAACCGTGCTGAGAATTCGGGAAGAACTGGCAGCAGGAGACGTTGCCGTTCGGAAAGTTGTCAAACTACCAGTCTACCAGGATCCCGTAGGGCAGTTACTGGATGCAAACTCCTCATCCTACGCGGGCGAATGGATCGCGGCGCTCGCGCCGGTAGAAGGTACGGGCTGGCTGGTGATTGTCCAGGAGCGTCGGGACGCAGCTCTTCAGCCTGTGCAAACCATGGCCGATCGAGCAAGTCGTCAGGCGTGGTTGGCTGTTTTGATTGCTGTTGCCATGATGGCAATGGTTTGGTTCTTCGTATGGCGAGCATTCGGCCGGACGAATGCGGTCAAAGTGCGCGCTGCAGAGTAATCGAAGAGGATGCAACCCTGGAGGGTGTGAGCCGTGGTTCCGCGACAACTCTCGCTGGCTCGCCTCAATGCATTGTTACAGCCAAAAATTGATACACGCAAAAATCGTTGCGGGCAAAAAAAATCCCGGAAGCAGCGAATCCCAGGGGGGGAGATCGGAAGAGCGTCGTGTAGGGAAAGAGTG
>CAIJTV010000325.1:0-3293 GCA_903823635.1 uncultured Planctomycetaceae bacterium | reverse complement strand
TGCGAAGTGGCTGGTGAGTGAAGAAAACCCGCTGACTGCTCGAGTTGTCGTGAATCGCTACTGGGAGAACTTGTTTGGTCGCGGAATTGTTTCAACCAGCGAAGAGTTTGGTTCTCAAGGTGACCTGCCGACGCATCCGGAACTGCTGGATTGGCTGTCACGGGAGCTGATGGAATCGCAGTGGAACACGAAGGCGCTGCTGCGTTTGGTTGTGACGTCGGCGACATATCGCCAGTCGGCCAAAGTCAGTCCGGATGCCGCCGCTTCCGATCCGGACAATCGCTGGATGGCTCGCGGACCACGTGTTCGTCTTAGCGCTGAAATGGTGCGAGATCAGGCCTTGTTGGCTTCTGGATTGTTGAGCCGAAAAATGTACGGGGCCCCTGTGAAGCCACCGCAACCAAGCTCCGGTTTGTCGGCAGCATTCGGAAGTTCAACTGACTGGCAGACCAGCATGGGCGAAGACAGATATCGGCGAGCTGTGTACACAACATGGCGGCGTAGCAATCCGTATCCGTCCATGGCGACATTCGATGCACCCAACCGCGAAGTCTGTACTCTCAAACGCAATCGAACCAACACGCCGCTTCAGGCGCTGGTGACGATGAACGATCCCGTTTACGTGGAAGCGGCGCAGGCTCTGGGCCGCTTGATGCTGGCTCAAGGTGGAGCTCTTCAGGAACAGATTCATTTTGGATTCCGACGCTGTGTTCTGCGAGCACCGACCAGCGATGAATTATCGGCATTGACGACTCTGTATGAGGATACTCAGAAGGAGTTGGCCGCGAATCCCGAGAGCGCCATGAAGCTGGCGACAGATCCTTTGGGACCGCTGCCGCAGAATGTGGATGCTGTGCAGGCCGCCACAATGACGGTTGTCAGCAACGTGCTGTTGAACCTTGATGAGATCTTCCTGAAACGATGATCTTCCTTCCCCTCGTCATGACGCCACCGCCCCACCGCGGGGCGTCATGCGAGGCAAAGGAAACTCCTGAGCACAGAAATGTGAGTCAAGACGAGCCCGGCGGACGGGACCCACCGAACTGCAAGACGAGATCCGTCGTGACGAAGTCCACTGCGTGGTTGGAAAAATCATCGCTCGTGCGACAGAATGCAGCCATGTCGGCGTGCCGCCGACTGTGGGCGTCGTGCCCCCTGTTTTGTTTCTGCCAGCGCTTCGCTGCACTTTGGGAAACGATATGAGATCTCTTGTTCCATTTGGTTTGTTGAGCGTAGTTCTTGCGCTGTCATCACTGTCATTGTTCGCGGCGGACCGGCATTCCGGAATTGATCCGGACGGTTTTGATAACGCGGTTCGACCGCAGGACGATTTGTTTTTGCATGTGAATGGTCGCTGGCTGCTGTCGACTGAGATTCCGGCCGACAAATCCAACTACGGATCATTCACGGCTCTGGACGATGCTGCGCGAGAGAATATTCGGGCGATCATTGAAGAGGCGGCGAAGAATCCGAACGACCCGATCGCCAAAAAGGTCGGCGATTTTTATCGCAGCTATATGAACGAACAGTTGATCGAGAATAATGGCCTCGATCCTTTGAAGGCTCAGTTTGCGGCCATTGATCAGATCAAAACCTCCGAAGACGTGATTCGATACTTTGGTGAGGCTGGAATTATTGGCATCGGTGGGCCGATTGGATTCTTCATCAGCACCGACGACAAGAATTCGTCCCGGTATCTCGCCGGGGTTGCCCAGAGCGGTACGACACTGCCGGATCGAGACTACTACCTGAAGGACGATGAGAACTACGCGAAGGCGCGGACGGCTCTGCAAGCCTACATCACCACACTGTTTGAACTCGCGAAAATTCCTCATGGTGCTCAGGCCGCTAAGGATCTGTTGGCACTGGAAACAGCCCTCGCGAAGATTCAGTGGTCTCGAACTGAACTGCGAGATGCCGAGAAACGCTACAACCTTTACGAGGTTAAGAATCTCAGCGAACTGTCAGCGACGTTGCCATGGGGCACATTCTTCAAGGCTTCCGGAGTCTCTGATCTCACAGAAGTGAATGTCGTTACCCCCAGCTATTTCGAGGGGTTGGAGACGATCGTTGAGCAGACTCCGGTTGCGACCTGGCAGCAGTACGCTCGCTTTCAGGTGCTGGATTCGGCGGCGGAATACCTGCCTAAAGCCTTTGCAGATGCTCATTTCGAACTGCATTCTCGCACGATTGCCGGAGTCCCCGAACAGAAGCCGCGCTGGAAGCGAGCTGTTGATGCGACCTCCGGTGCCGGGGCTGGTGATTTCGGTGTCCTTGGCGAAGCTCTCGGGCAGTTATACGTCAAAAAGCATTTTCCGGCGGAGTCACGTCGCCACATGGAAAAGTTGGTTGGCAACCTGATGAAGACGTTTGAACAGAGTATTCATGGGCTGAAGTGGATGACGGATGCGACCAAGGTGAAGGCACTGGAGAAACTCAGCAAGATCACGACTAAGATTGGTTATCCGGACGAATGGCGAGACTATTCTAAGCTCGAAATTTCTGAGAGCGATCTGCTGGGCAACATGATGCGGTCCGCGCGAGCAGAGCATTTTCGGCAGATCGATCGACTGCATAAACCAGTCGACCGTAAAGAGTGGGGCATGACTCCGCAAACCGTCAATGCTTACTACAACCCCAGCATGAACGAGATTGTTTTTCCCGCTGCCATTCTGCAGCCTCCATTCTTTGATGCCGAGGCCGATGATGCGGCCAACTACGGTGGCATCGGGGCTGTGATCGGCCATGAGATCAGTCATGGTTTTGACGATGAAGGCAGTAAGTATGATGGCGATGGAAATCTCACGAACTGGTGGACCGAGGAAGACCGCAAAGCGTTCGATGAACTAACCGGGCGCTTGGTCACTCAGTATGAATCTTACGAACCGCTGCCGGGCCGCAAGCTGAACGGCAAGCTGACACTTGGAGAGAATATCGCCGACCTCAGTGGCATGGCGATCGCTTACAAAGCGTACAAACTTTCGCTGGGAGATTCGGAAGGACCAGTCATTGATGGGAAGACAGCCAGCCAGCGATTTTTCCTTGGCTGGAGTCAGATCTGGCGTCGCAAATATCGAGACGATGAACTTGTACGTCGCCTGGTCATCGATCCTCATTCTCCCTCAACCTACCGAGCGAATGGTCCGGTCAGTAATCTGGACGAATTCTACGAAGCATTCGATGTGAAGCCGGGCGATAAACTCTTCAAGCCAAAAGCGGAACGAATTCAGATCTGGTAGAGACGTCCGTGCGGCGATTGCCGAAGGGATATTCTTCGAGCGGCATGAACTGAG
>CAIJTV010000324.1:0-3871 GCA_903823635.1 uncultured Planctomycetaceae bacterium | reverse complement strand
GACGTTCGAATGTGCGACGAGTGGAATCAGGGAACTGTCCTTCGTGAGTCTGCTGCAGCCATTCAAAGAGCGTCTTCGCTTTGAGTCGCGGTTCGACTTCCAGTCGCTGCTCAACGATGGGCCAGACCTCCGCAAAAGGATCTGTCCGCGTGCGATAATTGCGATCGCTCGACTGCTGCGACGGGAGCCCGTCGCTGTCGCGGTATTTGCGTGCCGTCTTCTCGCTCATTTCCGCCATCCTTGCTGAATCGCCCAGAGTCCTGCCGAAATCCAGCAGTCGCCGAAGCTCTTTCACGCGTCCATTCGTAATCATCGCAAACTCCTTGAAAATCAGGAGTTACAATGATCAACACTCTGCCCACATCCCGGGAACGCCAATTGTCGCCAAGCTCAAATCCAGTGTCCAAACGCTCAGACTATAGCCTCTCAAACCGGTACTTCTAATTGTCGCCAACCGGGAAAACTAATTGTCGCCAGACAGCTACATTACTCTCGAGACAATTCAAGAAAAGCAGCAGGAGTTCTGGACGCGACATGAGAAACAGGCCGTCGGCATTGGAGCAGCCACGAAAATGTCGCTGGATGCCATGGTGAGAATCGTCACTGAGAACAAATGGAAGACCGCATCCGGACGCGAGATTTCCATCGGTTCAATCATCATCGACCTCGGTTATGAACCGAGTCGGCAGAACGTCTATGATCTGGCGAAACGCCCGGAGCTGAAAACGCTGGTCTTCCCTTCCAAAGGTATGGGGACAACTCCGGACCGTCCGCATGGCTGGAGCCCAGCCACAAAGCCAAAGCCCGGAGAGAAACGAGGGCACCACTGGCGAATCACTCCAATGGACGAGGGTCGCCAACTGCAGATTGAGACGAACGCATGGAAGACGATCGCTGCGGAATGCTTTGCCACGCCGATCGGTGATCCGGGTGCCGCCACCGTCTTTCGGACCGACAAAGTTTCCACCCACGAAATGTGGGCAGATCAGATCTGCATAGAAGTCCCCGACAAACGCAGCAGCGAGAAGACAGGAATCACGATGGTTGTGTGGGATAACCCCGGACATCCGGACAACCACTTCTGGGACTGCAAAGTAATGTCATTCGTCGGTGCGTCAATGCTCGGCGCGTCCCGCATCGGCCACAAAGAGTCTCCGGAAATCCAGGCCAAGCCGCGAGGCAGAAGAAGCCTGAAGGCCATCTATGAGTCTCACAACGGCGGAGTCGAAACATGAGCAAACTGACTGACGCACTCGACCGCAACCACGAACACCCCGGCAGCAAAGGCGGCCTCATCTGCCCCATCTGCGGCGGCCGGTCGTTCGAAGTTGTTCGTACCCAAAACAACGTCACTAGACAGATCCGAAGAGTCCGCATGTGTAAATCCTGCGGCCGAAAGATCCAAACGATCGAGGTCATTGTCGGTGAACCAGCGTCAGAGCGGTCTTGAACTGACAACGGTCAAGATGACGCCACCGACTCTCTCGTGTGCGGTAATAACATGGCAGTTGCTTGGAAAATTCAGGACAACAAAACTTTGTACCAGACTGATGATCAACGAACACATCTACCTGCTACTGCGACACATCCAGTGCCACTTTCAATACCAACCATGGAATCTTTAAACCATGGATCTGCTGATACAACTCGCTATCTTGCATCGTGACTCTGGCCAAAAAGTGCCATCAAAACAAACTCACACATAAACCGGATGCTCTTTATACGGTTTCCAATTCGGAAAGTCAGCTTTTGAGGACCATTACCTACGGCCAGTCCGGTGTAGCACCAGATACACAAAGTTGTAAGCCAAGAAACCTGGGGCCGCTCCGATCAGTAAAGAGTAAATGCCGGTCACTAAGGCCAAGTAGATGCCTCCGAGCATTCTTGTTTCGCTGCCACGGAGCGAACTTTCCAACATACTAAATCCCATAACGAGGATTACAGCCACGGGCACTAATGTTCGCAAGCTTCGCCATTTCCGATGCATCAGAACAGCATCCACAATCGCAGCAGCAACGGCAAATACAACAACAAAAAGAGGGGTTAATGCGTCGGGCAGCGTGACTATCCAAGAGCCAAGTAGCACGGGAACGTAGACGGAAAGACATCGACAGGACACATCGTGAAACATTCTGGCACCATATCAGCATGAATTAGGTCGGATATTTTGACGTGCATGACGCACCAACATGAATATCAACGCCGACACTCACCTCAGGAGACTGGCCCTATGGTAAGGTTGGTAGCGGCGCTTGGAGAACCCATGTTGCACGTATGTTAAGCTCATGTTCTCTCGCACCAATTAATGGCCCAATAAACCAGCCACCGCTATCGCCCGGCGACACTCCGAGATTGTCCAATACGAGCAACTTCGCAAAATAGTACGTCTGGTCTTCGTTAATTCTCACATCGGTAAGCATGAAGGAGAAGCTTCCCAAATCGGCATTCGCCTCCCACGGGGATTGCATTTCATCGCCATAGAACGTTTCACCATAGTCTTTTGGAGCGTGGTAAAAATCCTTGCCGTACACTCCTGCAAGAACGGCTGCGACGACACCCGTGGAATCATCATGATTCGGACGAACGGCATGGATTGTACTACCGTTCAATTCTGCCGTGGTGCCATTTAACACCGCCTGTTCGATTAATATTCTCGCCTTATCTTTAGCAGCCGCTAAGTGCCCGGGGTATCGCTCTTCAAACCAAGGTGCCAGATTCCGATCGAGGTTTGTCGGTGGCCAAATGCCTGGCCGGTCAAAATGATCGAAAGTCGACGGATACGGTAGCGAAAGAGGATTCAACCTTCCGCCAACTGGACCGACACCATTGACAACTCCAATTCCCGGGTAGACCCTGGGCACACACCAGTCAATTGTGGGATGGGGTTTTTCGAGCAGCACTGTCGGAGTTGGCCGAACTTCAGGCGGCCACAATCCCGTTGGATCCAACATTACCGTTGAGCTGTTCCCCACATACCGACTCACATTCGCATCGCCAGCAGTAAATCCCATCGGATCATCGTTCAGGAACTTTCCGAGCACAGGATCGTACCAGCGGGCACGGTAGTACATCAGGTCTGCATCAGCATCGTAGAGTTGTCCTGTGAACGAGCTCAGGGGTACGAGGCTCGCGTCGAGAAGATTGCCGGACGCATCAACAATAAACGAAATGGCTCCGAAGGCGGTGTACTGGACGTGCTGGGCACTAATAGTTGCTGAATTGCCATTGATGGTGGTTTGTTGCACCCAATCTCGTGGCGTACCTTGATGGTCGATAAGAGCCCAGAGGGGATCACCGGAGGCCGATTCGACAGCGAAGATTTGGTCGACGGCAGGGCCGGTGAAGAAGCGCGTAGCGATCGGAGAGGAACTAGTTCCATCCGCGTCGGCGTCGGTGAACTGGAACAGGAGTTGGTCGGTCCAGCCAGCTTGGTTGAGAGCTCCATTCGGGCCACCGATGTGGATCGAACCGGCGGCATCGGCCAGTAACCCGGCTCCGTCGTAGACTAAGGTTTCTCGACGATCCATGGTGGAGTCTCCGTTGTCGTCAACACTCTTTCCGATGCGACGTCCCAGTGCATCGTACTGATACTCCACCGATTTTGTCACGGTGTTGTTGTAGGTTTTGTAGACGACGGCAATCAATTGGTTGGCATGGTTCCACGAATACTCGACCTTGTGGCCCGTGGCGATGTTGGTTTTGCTGGTGCGATTGCCTTCGGCGTCATAAGTGTACGTTGACTTGCCATCGTTCAGAATTCGGTTATGAGTTGTAACGGTGGCTGCCGGGTCAGAAGTCCCAGGCAAAACACTGGTTCGATTGCCGTTGGCGTCGTAGGTAAAGGACTCATCGGATTGGCCGGTATGGTCGG
>CAIJTV010000323.1:0-6878 GCA_903823635.1 uncultured Planctomycetaceae bacterium | reverse complement strand
GAGTCAGACGTTTCAGTGTTGCCTGAATTCCCGGCGCCTGAATCGACTTTCGCTCCGCAGCCGATGACAGCCACTGTGAGTCCCGTTAGCGCGGCCCGGGGAATGAAACCACGTCGCGTGATGCGACCCTCGATTATGCCGCGTCCCAATTCTGCAGCCAACTCCGTGTGACCAGCCCATGCGTCCTGTTCCACTTTGATCTTCCTTCAAGCCGGGGCGTGCCCAGCATACCGCGAGTGTGTGACACCCGAAAATGCAGTGTCAGAAAAAGTTTTAGTCTGTCTCAAGGCTCAGGAAAAAAACGAGCCCGTTGAATATCAAATCCGCCATCGTCTGCCGGTTAATGAACATTCCATCAGCCGAGGCGGCCGCCTCTTCTCCGATATTTCCATTTGGGTTGGGCCAGGCATCGATCCGAACTCGGATTGTTGCCACTACTTAAGATCACGTCCCTGCCCAAAAGGGAATCACGTCGTAACAGTTCCCGATGTTATTGAAGGGACGAGAGGGATGCAAACTCCTGCAAATAGATCCTTAATAACGCATTCAGAACGCATCAATGTTGTGCTGAACGACAAACGCCAACTTCGACCTTGTCAAGACGGGGTGAACTGCCGGAGAGCAAAGCGGTTAACCTGTGATTCACAGTCCCGCCACCCGGGGCGACACCGTACGAGCCAAACAATGCAGATTCACCACATCAAGCCATATTGCCAGCCAGAAGATTGAAAAACGCCCATGTCCGGTTCCTACTGGCGGATCGACTCTTCAGCGGTGTGAGATATTTGCAAGCAGCCAAACACTGACGGTCGCGTGGCGAGAGTTCTGGATGGGCCTGCCAGGATGGAGCTCTCTTCATGACACCTCGGAAAATATCAGGCCTTTTTGCTGTCGCAAATCTCTCAAAAAAAAATTCTGCGTGACGTTTCCTACAATTCCTGAGCAATCAGGGTTTGGTCCCCTTAAAGGAAAGGGCAACGGTGGTAGATGTTCATTCACCTTAATTCCAAGCCAGGAGCCGAATGTTTTTGTTGCTCCAGCACTGAGCGTTTGTCCCCGCACGTCTTGTTGGCCGGGAGTGGCACGGCAAGCTAATCCGCGAGGAACACGGATTATGATTCCTAAAGATAAGTGTTTGGCTGATCACGCAAAAGTGGCTCTGTCTTGTTGATTGAGAGGGGCTAAACCAACCGAATCAGGATCGCGTGCAAGCCGGTTTTGTTGTCTTCAACTGGCCGATTCCTGTTCAACTAAGGTTCAATTCCCTTGAAAATACTCGCACTGGAACCGTCGTATCATTCGCTCTTTGATCCACTTCCCGACGGAGTCTCTCTGGTAACAGAACCGGAAGCCGATGTTGAGCTTGCGGTCCTGGGGATTGATCAGCAGTCTCGCTTAAGCAGCCTGATACCGGCGCTGACAAGCCTGCGCGCCATCCAGTCGCTCAACTCGGGCGTGGATTGGTTATTGCCGACCTTGCCAGCGACTGTCGAAGTCTACAACGGCAGCGGTGTTCACGATGCGGCTGTCGCGGAATGGATCGTGGCTGTACTGCTCTCACTGCGCCGGCGACTGCCGGACCTGCGGGAGGCGCAGCAGCGCGGTGAGTGGATCGTGAACACCAACGACGCGACGGCCAACGGGGCGCCTCCTATCGGTCCCATCGATACGCTTGAAGGAGGCAATGTACTGATTATTGGTTTCGGTTCGATTGGGCGCGCACTTGCTACGAGGTTGTCGCCATTTGGGATTCGAGTCCAGGGCGTTGCCAGGCGGGCACGCCCCGATGCTCTGACACTGGACGCGTTACCGGATCTGCTCCCTTCAGCCGACGCGGTGGTCCTGCTTGTACCGCTCTCGGAGGCTACCGAACGGCTGGTTGACTCGAACTTCCTGGCCCGGATGAAGCCGGGGGCAATTCTGATCAATGCCGCTCGAGGGCGACTGGTCGACACGGAGGCGTTAATTCAGGCACTCCGCGGAGGAAACCTTTTCGCGGCGATTGATGTCACCGACCCGGAACCGCTGCCGAGCGGCCACCCGCTGTGGCAGGCTCCCAATCTGATGATCACGCCGCATGTTGCAGGCGCCGTTGCGAGCTGGAAAGCCCGTGCTTACCGTTTTACCCGTGAGCAATTGCTGCGGTACGTCAACGGCCAGCCCTTACTAAACCGCGTTCAATGAAACCAAGGGCAGATACTTCCATTTCGCATTTTCGTGAATCGGGGCGCGCTCACAGGAGCCGCGGTTGAAGATCTGAAGACAAATCCATCGCCAGACGGTGCGCTGGAAGCCGCTCACCAAAATCGTTTCCTCGTCGATCACTTCCGCAATTTCTTCGCAGCCGTGCGTGATAAAAAAGAACCGCTCTCCGACGTCTTCAGTCATCATCGCGCTCTTTCAACCTGTCATCTCGCCGGCATTTCCGCCCGTTTGAATCGCAAGCTCACAGGGAACCCTCAGCTCGAATTGATTGTCAGCGACACACAGGCTCAGGGGCTGGTTGCTCGCGAGTATCGCAAAGGCTTTGAGATATCGAAGGGCTGATCCTGACTGGTCTTCGCCCCGCTCTGTGTTAAACCTTGGTCTCCCCGGAAGGAGCTCTCTTTATAATCTGCCGCAGAAAGTCGCATTGTTAAATCTGGCAGAATTTGGCCCGAACAAGCCACTTGATAGCAGCTATGATCTGAAGTTCTTGTCGCAGGAGGTTTCTGAAATCCGACAGGCGTTTGACTGTCTTGCTGGAAACATAGACTGATGTGGGACGGCTACCGAAGATGGAGGCGCGCTTTTGTGCCAGTGCTCATAACGGCCTCGCTCGCCTTGATGAAGCTTAACGCGGAAGATTCGGCACTTTGGCGTGCCGGAGTTGTGCTGGCCGCGGTGATGGGGCTGGCTTACGTGATCGAGGAAATCGCCCGGAACTTAAAAAGTGAAGGACGCCCCTGTTCAAACTGTGGTGAGAAAGCTCGATTGAAGTCCTTCAGCATTCGAAACATCTGTCCACATTGTGGCGGGCAAATATAAGGAACTGACGACACAGGACCTGGAATCTTAAGAGTCTCTCTCGCCAAACAGTTAATTTGATTCGTAAAGACAACAGGATGGGTCCCGCCGTTGTGATTGTGGGTCAGGGGTTTGTGTTAGTCAGGTTCTGAATACTTTTCGGGATTGTGGACCTGTCCATGAATAGAATCTGATCCGATATCCTGGTCGTCCGGGCCTGCGCGGGTCGATCTGCAGGCCGTTGACAAACACGGTCTCTCGTCTAGGATCCCGCGCGGAAAAGAACCGTGGCCATCTGTTTGTGTTGCCGCGAAACTGATCGTTTTATAACCGGCTGTTGAAACAGCCCGGCGGTTTATGGCATGCAGGACGTGAAGGCGTCGTGGATGCCCTTGTTCTGGAAAGCTTTTTTTGTCGTTGTGACTTAACTCGGAAGAAAAATTATGCAACTTGGTAAACGCTGTGTCGCGGAAGCTATTGGAACTTTCTGGCTGGTCTTCGGAGGTTGCGGAAGCGCTGTTCTGGCCGCCATGTTTGAAGCTCCAATGGGCTCAGGCACCGTGAATCTCGGTATTGGGTTTGTAGGGGTTTCCCTGGCCTTCGGATTAACGGTACTGACAATGGCTTATGCCATTGGCCACATTTCTGGGTGTCACTTGAACCCAGCCGTTTCAGCAGGACTAGTGGCCGGAGGTCGTTTTCCAGCCGGGGAATTTGTGCCGTATGTCATTTCGCAGGTGGCGGGTGCCATTGCCGGTGCTGCAGCTTTATATCTAATCGCATCTGGAAAGGCGGATTTTTCGCTGGCAGGCGGATTTGCGTCCAACGGTTACGGTGACCATTCTCCCGGGAAGTACGCGATGCTGGCCTGCTTCGTTTCCGAAGTCGTGCTTACGTTTATGTTTCTCATGATTATTCTGGGAGCAACGGATCGACGAGCACCTGCGGGATTTGCACCCATCGCGATTGGCCTGGGGTTGACTCTGATTCATTTGATTGGCATCCCTGTCACCAACCTATCCGTCAATCCGGCAAGGTCCACAGGCCCGGCAATATTTGTGCAGGGATGGGCTTTGGCGCAGTTGTGGTTGTTCTGGGTTGCCCCGATTATTGGGGCTGTGATCGCTGGAGTGCTCTATAAGACCTGCTTTGAAGCCAGCAAGGCGGACAAATAAGCAGACGCTGTGAGACTGATGTAGGATTAGCGGATATCGCGGCATGTTGCGATGAGACCGGGCGTTGCACGCCTGGGGCAGCATTGCGTGTCGTGTTATCCGCTTTCCAGTTATCCGCTTTCCAGGGCCACTGCGTGCAACTCGCTGTCCGTGCGCAACTCGCTGTCCGTGCGACGAGGCAGCCACAATAATGAACACCCCAACGACGCGCCCCAACGAAAATTCCCATAAACCCTTCCCTCAATAGCGCGTCCCAACATCGCGTGTCCAACGAGAGTGCCCTCATGTCAGAAGAGAACAATGACGTTTCCCGTCGTTCATTACTTAAGAGTGCCGCGGTCGGCGGCGTTGGACTCGTCGCTGGCGGATCAATTCTTGCGGGGAGTGGAAGCGACAAAGTTAGCGGAGCAATAGAACGAGTCGCAGCGAGGGACGAGTGGTTTTCGCAGCGAGCTTTCTGCCTCAGCGGCAACAAGGTGTTGACGACGAGTGAGGGCAGTGCTCTCCCCGCAACAACGCTCTCTCGCCAGATCTACCGTCCTCGATCGGCCCAGGAGATTGCCGAACTGGTCAAATCCTCATCCGAAAAAACGCCAATTGCATGTGTCTGCGGAGGTCACGAATCTTCGAACGCGGCCATGTTTGCCAGCAGCGATGCTATCGTTTTGGATTTGGTGCATCTGAAATCGATCGAGTTTCATCGTGACGATGAAGGCCTGCTGGTCACGGTGGGTGCTGGTGTCGTTTTTCGTGAACTCGTGGAAGCAGTGAAGGGCCGTCAAGGCGCTTTGCCGGTGGGGACCGGTCCGGGTGTCGGCGTGGTTGGCTACATCGTCAACGGCGGATTGAGTGGTTACTTCTCGCGACGGCTGGGGTTGTTAGGACAGCGAGTCGTCAGGCTGACCATGGTGTCGGCAGCGGGCGACCTCCGTGTGCTTACTCCTGAGGACGAGCTTTTCACCGCCATGCTCGGCGCCGGTAGTGCGTTGGGCATTGTTGTTGATGTCACGATTCGCATGGAACATGAGAGCATTCTCCAGAGCGCAGAGCAAAGGGTTGTCTCTTTCGAAACACGAGAACAGGCGGTGAATTTTTCACGAGCTGCGCTGCGTATCCAGAGAGATCATGTACTTCCCAACGAATCAGTCTCGATGGAGTTGGTCGTCACTGGCACGAAAGCGCTGGTCGCGACTGTGATCTTTTACGATTCTTTTCAGGGCAACGCCGCGGAGTTCGTCAAGCCGCTGGAGGATCTCGCGGCCAGCCTGAAACTTCCGATCGTGATGAAGTCGCAATGGACATCATGGTATGAAGCTGCGGCCGCGCTGTGGCCCGTCATCGCCGAAATGAAGGGCAATCCGCTTGCCATGCTTCAACACTGCGTTGGAACCAGTGAGATTCCCGATGACGCCATCCTGAACTTTGTCTGCGACACGGTCGTTGCCGAAGCTCCGTTGGACGAGGCCAGGTTTTCGATCGTGGAAATTCGGACGCTGGGCGGGGCGGCTCTGTCGATGGCAAAACTTCCCAGTGGCAATTGTCATCACCAGTTCTTTGTCGATCTCATCACCCTCTACGACGCGCAGGACAAGTCGATTGAGGAGCGAAAGGAAATTGCCGACCTCACCAAACGCATTATTGACAAAGCGCGAGAGGTGGACGGTCTGTCGGTCGACTTTAGTGGGACGCATTCGCAACCTGATGATGTAAACTCTTCTGTTTCGTCGTCCATGATCTTTGGGACAGAGGCCATGTCGGAATCCGTCAAGGCATTGAAGAAAAAAGTGGATCCGAACAATCGCTTGAGATTCCACCCGTTCGCAAAACTTCTCTGATTGCTAAGTGCTGTTCATCGCGAGCAGCGAGCACTGGAGAGCAGACTTGATCAGGATTGGTATTTTTTCCCACACTGTGAGGAGTGTTTGGCATGTCGGAAATTCTGGCTCAATTCGCGGCTGCTTACGCGGCGGGTTCGATTCGTGTGGTTGATCTGACGCACGTTCTGTCCCCGGACTTTCCGACGTTGGTTCTTCCACCACCCTTTGGTCAGACGTGGCCTTTTCAACTGGAGAGAATTTCCCAATACGACGAGGCGGGACCCGGCTGGTATTGGAATAATTTCTCCTGCGGCGAGCATACGGGAACCCATTTTGACGCCCCTGCCCACTGGATCACCGGCAGGCCTCTGCCGCAAAATACTGTCGACACGATCGACGTCCGGAACTTTATCGCACCGGCAGTCGTCGTTGATGCCAGCGCCCAGGTAGCGGACAATGAAGACTGGCTGCTCACCGTTGACTTTCTCCAGCGTTGGGAAGACCGACATGGCCGCATCCCCGCGGGAGGCTGGCTGGCATTCCGCACGGATTGGTCAAAGCGACTTTCAGATCCGGCGTCGTTTGTGAACATGAAAGAGGACGGTGCACACACACCCGGGCCGACCCAGGAAACTGTGGAATGGCTGATCCATGAACGAAACGTGCTGGGTTTCGCCGTCGAGACCATCAATACGGATGCGGGCCAGGCGTATCGCTGGTCTCTGCCCTATCCCTGTCATACCTTGATGCATGGAGCCGGGCGATTCGGTCTGCAGTGTCTGCGGAATCTCGATCAGCTGCCTCCCACCGGCGCCATGATCGTCGCAGCGCCGCTAAAGATTCAGGAGGGATCCGGCAGCCCTCTCCGTGTGCTGGCACT
>CAIJTV010000322.1:0-2523 GCA_903823635.1 uncultured Planctomycetaceae bacterium | reverse complement strand
TTTTCACAGAAGCCTTCGTAAGTCACCTCAATCAGACGATCTGCCGGGATATGCTTTAACTGATCATCCAACTGTTGCTCAATCTCCAGAATCTGATCACACACATCGTCTACATATCGGAGTGGATCCTGAGCCGTGTCCGATGAATGACTATGCAACCCCCAGCCAACTGACTTGTCGCCCTGAACCTGTTCGCGAGCATTAATCAAGGACTGAGCAACCAACAGAGGATTCCGCCGCACGACGACAAAGCTGGCCTGAGGAAGAACCTTTGACAACAGATCCAGACATCCCGTGTTGCGATTATTCTTGTTCAAGAATGGCTTTCCGAATGCCTGACTCCATGCAGAGAAAAATGACCGCATCTCGTGTTGTTCAGATTCATTCAGGTCTGTGCGAGGAACATAGCGATCATCACCCAGCCATTTGTTCCATAGGCTGAAGCCATCATTCGGGCCATGCAGTCGGGCCGTCTGCCCATAAAAATTGTGGAAGTCGGCCGAGTCGCGTTTGGGTAGCCAATTCAACATTCGACTTCCGGTGACAGGCGACTTCGGAAACATTGATGTCAGATTCGTGACGTAGCTGACATCCATGTATCTGGCCAACGTCTGATAAACCAGTGTCGTCCCGCTTCGAGGTGCTCCGACCACAAGCACGACTGGAAGATCAGAAGGTGCAGCCTTGTTCAGGGTACGAGCTTCTTTTCCTTTCAGCATCGCATCAGCGGGCTTTGCCAACAAACGCAGGGCTTCATGAAACAGTGCTGCGTAGGCGGCTCGCTTACCAGACGTCAGCATGCGAAACAGAAGTCCGACGGGATTCTGGAAGTTGCCGGACGGAGCGATCGTGGGAGCCATCGTGATTTCCTGACCTCGATTAATGGTTTTCACGACAGCGTCTAAACCGCGTGATGCTCCGAGTATGCCTGCTGTAATGGTCGCGGTGACATGAATCAGGAGAATGCTGTTACTACAGGTGAAGATTTCCACTTCACGAAGACGTTCGAATTTGCATGTTGCCGCAATGCAACATTGCCTGTCCCGAAAAGTCGACAGATCGTTAGGCCGGCAAACCTGGCCCGACAAGAGGATCCTGAGCCGTATGATCGATGCAATAAAAGGCGCCATCAAGGGTTGGAAACAACATTAGGTCACCCGCTTCTTGCTGACCAATTGCCTAATCACCTGCCCAGCCAGCCGCTGTAAAACAAGGGCACAAAATAGATCATCAGGAAGCACGCAGCGGCCCCGCTGATAGTCAACACGTTCCATTTGTTGTAGATACCCAACCATAGTAAGCCCAGCGGGGCAAATGAAATCGACACCCCGGTCAATGCGCCGACGACGACAAACAATGGCGAATTCAGACGACGAACCCAGACCTCACTGATCTGAACCGTGACTGTGTTTCCAGGAACGACACGGTCCGTGCTTTCCGGAGCCTGATAGGGGTTCTCGTTCATAGGGCCTTCACCATCTCGAATCACAAAAGGTCGGTATCAGGGTCGTTGGGGCTTTTGTCATTTCAGAGGCAAAAGACAACATTCCAGTACTCGTTCAACATTCGAAAGAACGTACAGCATCGATACGTAGATCATTATTTTCTCGAATTACGGCTCAACAAGAATTCAGGTTCCCGCCAGGGACCAGATTCAGTTGCTGCTGAGAAACTTGTCATCGATTCGGTTACGATGTTTACTCTCACCTGCTCCAAAGCATCGTTATAAGTCTTTCGACAAGGTCACCTATGCGCATCCCATTTTCAATTCGAGTCACCGCCGTCACGTTTTCTCTGCTGGCAGGTCTGGCTTTGTTTGCTGACGATAAGGTTGCGACCAATCCAGAGGCCCCCACCGCCAGCAAGATGCAGGAACCCTTGTATGATCAGGAAGGTCGATTGCTTCAACCTGTCGGCTATGAGAAGTGGGTTGTCGCTGGCACATCAATCGGACTTGGTTATTCCGACGGCGACAAAAACGATCCCCAAAATCCCGGCACATTTCATAACGTTTACCTTCAGCCCGAAGCTTTCGACCATTATGTTCAGACCGGCGAGTTCCCCGAGCAAACAGTCTTCATCGTGACCAACAATAAGTCACGCCCGGCCAATACAAAAGGGTCTGTCTCCAGAAAGGGCTTTGTCGCGTCGGCAACCTCAGGTCTTGAAGTCGCCGTGAAAGATACGAAGCGCTTTTCTGACGGCTGGGCTTATTTTATGTTTCACGACGCACCTGAGAAAGCAAAACCAGAAACAGCCCACGCCGAACGTGCCTTCGATCGAAAAGATTGTTTCGACTGTCACGCTGAACACGGCGCAGACGACAATGTCTTCACGCAATACTACTCCGTGTTGACTGAAGCACGTCGACAATACCTCGACGCCAACAAAGCCGATTAATAAAATACTACCTCAAAACTTTGCGAACGAAACTTTCGCCGAGCGTCGGTTACAGGATCTTAAACTCTGTCTCTCCAGCGGAACAGAGTTTCAGCTCAATAGACTTCGAACGTAAGTCATGTC
>CAIJTV010000321.1:0-3526 GCA_903823635.1 uncultured Planctomycetaceae bacterium | reverse complement strand
GGTGATGATCACGTTGCAACTGCAGCATGTCCCCATGCCCATGCAGTTCACAATTTTGTGAGGCCCTGAATAAATCTGAACGCCATTCTTACGGGCGACCGTCCGGAGGTCATCTCCCTGGTTTGCGTCAACCGTGACTTTCTCGTTGACAAACTTAACCTTTGGCATTGCAGCGGGCTCTCATGCTTCAGCGACACAGGACGTTGGCTAGACAGGCAGAAGATCGTAGTTCGGACGGGAAACTATTTCCAGAGGCGGCTCGGCCATCCCGACACTGAGAACACGGCAGCAGAAGTGATCACGTTGAAAATAACCTGCAATTTCTCGGTGAAGGACACTGTTCTTCGGATTGCATCACTTCAGAACTTGCGGCTGTCCCGCAAACTGCACCGTCGACATCACTCGGTGTAACGTGGTCGAATTGCGGACCGGTGCCAGTAAGTCAGGCGGGCAAGCCAGCCAGTCAGGAGTGTCCAGCATCGGCATCTGAAGCGACGGGACCTGTATGGGCTGGAAATTCACCTTTGGCAACGCAAAATTCTGAACGGTGAACTTTGGCAACGTCAACTTTGGAAGTTGCATCGGCCGCGAAGGTGATGACTTCTTCGCCACAGCCGAGCCATGCTTCTGAGTCGCCCGAGGTGCGTGCTGGGCCGTTTTGTTCTCCGGCGAATGCATCGCATCCGACATCCATGCGACTCGTTTATGGATTCTTCGAAACGTTGTCGAGAACGGCAAGTCGCTCCCGGAGTTCTGTGGCATCCTGCGCGGGGGCATCATCGGTGACGCGGACGAGACCATCGGTGCAGAATTCATTTCGGATTGGATCTCATGAATTCGGTCCATCACGGGCTGTGGTTCATAGACCAGACTGCCCTGGGGCTTATTCCCGGCATCAGTGGACTTCTCTCCCTGCATCGGAACAGGAGCCAGTTCAGGAACTGGCGGCAGTGATGACGAACTGAGCTTCTCGGAGTCGCTATTCCGTGCCATCTCAGTTGTCCCGTCTTCATCCGGCATCATCAATGGAGAATCAGTGATCGTATTGCCAATGTCAGAACTATCCAGTCCCGATTCGGCTAATGAATTGTCGACGGAGGGCGGGACCAACGCGGGCTCCATGATCGACGAGCCCGGCAGATCAGGCGTTTCGTTGACTGCAATTTCAGGAACCGGCGGCACTGGTGTCGACGGGGAAGAGTCGTACCGCTGGTGGATCCGAGAGCGATACTTGTGCCACCGTTCCGGCTTCTGCTCAGCAAGCGGAATCGCTGGAGCACTCGGGCTGCCGGGGTTCTCGCTTTGGGTCATCCCCGGGCTTGGGGCGGATGGCTCACCAAATTCCAGCTCCACGGGCGACGCAGCGCTTGATGGATGAACCACCAAACGATCACCCGCAGATTCGATGAATGAGATCGTCGGCGGAGATGCCGCGGAGACTTCCCCGTTCTCGGAGGAGTCCGCAGCCGATGCCAAATCCGAACTCTCAAGAGTGACGGGCGGCATTGGTACTTCAGTGGATGGCACTTCCGGCACTGGCGTTTCCGGAACAGGCTCTGCGGGGTCCATTGGCTTTACAAATACCGTACTTCGGTCACTGAACAAATCTTCTGGCGGTAGCCCTCGCACAGCCGCAAAACTCTTTGAAAGCTCCTCGCGTGTTCGCGTCGAGCTGATAGCCGATGATTCAGTGGCCGATGATTCAGTGGCCGATGGCTTCTCGGATCGGCCCGCCTCTGCTACGTTCTGCTTAGAAGCCGGATTGGCATCAGCAGCAAAAAAATCGGAGAGAGTCGGTTCAGCGGATATCATTGTAGAGTTGGTCGTTACCGCATCGCTTTTGTTGTCTTCGATGGCTATTGCTTTGCTCTCGATGCTCAGTACCGGAACATCGGAAGTTTCCTCCGGCAACGACTGTTCAAAGCTCAGTTCCGGTAGTGAAGCCGGTGCCTCGGTATTCGGCTCGACTTCATCCAGTGGAGCAAACTGCACGACGGTCTCTTCTGCAACTCTGGCTGTCTGTCTTGCCCGAGTCGATTCAGTGGCCCGCGTCGAATGCGTCACGCGAGCCGATTCATCGACAATCTCTTCGACGAAGTAGCTGATCGGTTCAATCACTGGCACTCTCGTGTCATCTTCTGCTTCCGCAGCAGGCATCTGAGGCGGAGCGGTGGGCTCAAACGAGACCTCTTCCTCAATGCTGGAATCAGAAGTTTTCGTTGCCGGTGGCGAGCTCGCTCTTAGCTTAACTTCAGCCTTTGAGGATCGCGGCGTCGATTGTTCCGCGATACTGCTTTCCGAACTTGTGGCACGGACGACTGATGACTCTGCGACGGCCGCACCAACGCTGGAACCAGCGACGGTCTTCGCTCCGCTCTTGTGGATCTGATAAGAGAAGACTCGCTGGTCGTCTCGAAGTGCGGACTGCTGCACCTTCATTTCGGCCAGCTTTTCTCGAGTCTCAATCAGTGTCGCCATCAGATCGCCGTTATTGACGTTGATCGTCACTGGCACGGAAACCTGAGGCGTTCCAGCCGACGTACCGGAAGTCCATGAGGTCATCACATCAGAGCTATCGTATTCAGAATCAGAGCTATCGTAACCTGAAGTCGTCGTGACGACTTCGTTGAACGTGCTACTCTGGGAAGCGCTGTGAATAACGTTCGGAGCCGCTTTGCTGGTCGACGTCGCCGCAACACCGGGCTCAGTGACCGGAACCCGGCGTTCAGCCGGGTAAAACTCACCAAAGCGATTTCGGAGTTTCTGATCTGCGGAAGAGACCAGCGATTTATCATTGCCGGCGGAGCGAAGTCGAAACTGCGAAAGGCCACTGAACAAAAGCACGACACAGCCGACGATCGTAGCGACAGTCAGAACGGTGATTGATGTTCGGAACGAGTTGTTAGCGTTCATCCGTGTTTCGCCGGCAGGAGATCTGTCTTCGATCCTGCAGAAAACTGACAGCGCAGGATCGCCTGTCGGTCGTCATCGGCAATCGTCAAAGTCAGACTTTACGGAAAAATCAGAAAAGTCAGCTCAGTTGACGTATTCTACCAATCAGGGGCATTTCCGGCCTGAAATCGGGTGGCGCGCGCAAAAATAAACAGCGCGGCAAGGTCCCCTCAAAGCTCCTAGCTTTCCTTACCGCGCTGTTAAGTCGAATGATATTTCTTTGCTGTCGCTGTGGTCATCGCTTGCACTCCGTGAGTCGATTTCCGCGTCAGCCAGAGAAACATAGGTCGAGGATGCGGTGCGTCAAATAAATGTTGCGAAATTACTTCGCCCCGCGAAACTCGCCCCAGAACGGTTCATTCCGGAGGGTCGCCTGAACTCTCATCCGACGTCGACTTCATCGGAGGCCGACAATGCATCCGTTGTCGCTAACGCCGGATTGGTCGCAAGGCCCTGAAGGCGACAGACATACTCGCACAGAAACTCGTTCGCGTGCTGGGCGTCAATGGCGAGACTGTCTGCTCGCAGACTGATCGAAAGCTCGCCTGCGTAATCGCCGATCGACATCGAGACC
>CAIJTV010000320.1:0-4125 GCA_903823635.1 uncultured Planctomycetaceae bacterium | reverse complement strand
TTGACAAATGCACCTTTGATGTCGGCTCGAACAATCATTGAACCCAGCGACCCGCTGATCGTGCTGTTGAGATCGACAGCACCAGTCACGGTGCCGTATCGGCCCATCGAATAGACCGTCATGTTTGCAACACCGGGACTTGCTGTAGTCGCATCACCCGCAATAATCCGGCCCAGATCGCCATCAATCGTGACGGCACCAAGATCACGCCCCGTTGCGTCGATCTGGCCCAAAGCAGCAAACCCGTCACCGCCCTTCACGGGATTACGAGTCGCTACAGTCGTAATCGTTGTCCCGGAAGCAGCCGCAACTTTCGACAGCTTGATCGACCGCAATTGTTGTGGCACATTGTTGTTGCCATTCACGTTTCCCGTGTTGAAGGCAAAAATCGAGTTCACATTTGCGGCTGCCAGAATCGGATTCGAAAACGTCACGGCTACGTTGTCGCCATCAATGTCCTGGTAGGTCAGCGTCGTGGGATTGACCAGAGTCGCGGGCAGAATTCGTGTTTCCAGTTGCTGGCATTCGGTCGGCTGAACGTGAGTTGATCGACTGCGACGGCGATCTGATTTACCTCCGCGCAGCAATCGCAGCAAATGCGATGAACGGGAATACAGAACCGCAGGGAACAAACTGGACGGATTCATCGGAAACTCCTGTGAGCGATCACGTGGCGCTGAGCAAACCGCAAGCATGTGGGGCAGTTTGCGGGGCTGTATCCCTCAAGCAACACGCTGCCGTCGGGAGCCCTCACAGGTTAGAAACGCACGAGATTTCGGCTGTGACAGAAATTCCGGAGAGTTTTTTTAAAAAGAAGAGCCCGGTCTGCCAGACGACCAAATTCAGCATCGATTCAGGCAACCTCGAACCTCATCACACGAATCGTCGACATACTGGCTGGGAGCGACCACGATCAACGTTGGCGATTCTCGGACCTCTATTCTCAGCGCTCCGGCAATGAGCGATACCTCACACCGACGTCAGCGAAAGTGGCGATCCAAACTGCTCCGGTGAGACCAACTCTAGCGCGTTCTACAAAGTCGCAATCTGCTTCAGTCACGACTCCGGCGTATCGGACCGGAGTCGTTCAGCCAACATCGTTTTCCAGTCCGGTTTTTACCACTGACGCGATCAATCAAGTGTTTCGCTCCGTGTCGGTTTACATAACACCAGATTGCTGTTCTGACGGCGGCACAGCCTCTGGAAGATTCGTACAGAGGCCTCGGTTTCAGCGAAAGGCGTGGCGTTGGAGTAGTAGACCGAATCAGATTTCAGCACTCGCGAGCAAGATGAGGTAATTTGAGCGATACCGTGCCAAAGTAACGGCACCCTCAAACCGCGTCGCCACATCCATGGCAGCCAATCAGAGCAGATCTAAGATCTCTCCTGCGAACAGATCGGTGATGACATCGTCGACGGCTCGAAAGAACCAGTCTGTGCCAGTTCCACCGAACAGCACATCATCCTCGCCCGCGTCGTTCAGCACGTTGATCGTGGTCTTCAGTGATACCACAGGACTCCCCACGCCCGCTCGCAGATTCGTAATGCGAGTTGCATACGCGTTGCCGGAAATCCACTGTGTCCGCAGCGTGTTGAGATTGCTGAGACTGGTATCGCTCGTCGTCAGCCCGGCGATCAGGATGTCATCCCCGGCATCACCTTTCAAAATATCCAGTCCCAGGCCGCCGATCAGGATGTCGCGACCACTGCCCGCTTCCAGAATATCGCCACCTTCCATACCGACCAGAATGTTATCGCCAAGATTACCCGTCAGGCGGTTCGCCTCAGCATTCCCCAATAGCGTATCGCTGCCCGTGCCGCCTACCGCGTTTTCGAAATTACTGAGAGAATTGAGCTTCAACGTGCGATTCAAATTCACCGGCTGAATCGCCGTCGATCCCAGATTCACCACGACGTCTGTCGTCAGAAATGCGAAGTTCAGGGTGTCGATGCCTTCGTTCGCATTTTCCGTCACCAGATCGGCTTCGGCTGTGGAAGTCGCCACAAACATGTAGGTGTCATTGTTGGGCCCACCGAACAGCACGTCGCTGCCCGATGACCCAAGAAGTTTGTCGTCCCCGGCATTGCCAGTCAGAGTATTGTCCAGAGTATTTCCGAACAGCGTGTCTGCACCGCTACCACCGAGGATGTTCTCAAACACAACAGCGGAATTCAGCTTCAACGTACGACTGGCATGTACCGACTGAACCGAAATTGAGCCGAGATTCACTACGACGTCTGTCGTCAGAAAGGCAAAGCTCAACGTATCCGTGCCCTGGTTCAGATTCTCGCTCACCTGATCCGCTTCGGCGATGGTGGTCGGAACAAAAACATAAGTGTCGTTGTCGGCCCCACCGAGCAGCAAGTCGTCCCCAGTTGCTCCAATAAGTTTGTCGTTCCCGGCATTGCCGCTTATCGAATTGCTCAGACTGTTTCCAAAGAGCGTGTCAGCACCGCTACCGCCCTGGATATTCTCAAGCACGGTCGCGGAATTCAGCTTCAACGTGCGATTCGTATGCACAGGCTGAATCGACGTCGTTGCAAGGTTCACCACGACATCTGTCGTCAGAAATGCGAAGCTCAGAGTGTCGATGCCCTCATTGGCATTCTCGGTCACCTCGTCTGCTTCCGCCGCGGAGGCCGGAGCAAGAACATAGGTGTCGTTGTTGGTTCCACCGAGCAGAAAGTCGTTGCCGCCGGCGCCAATGAGTTTGTCGTCTCCGGCACCGCCGGTCACAGTATTGACCAGACTGTTGCCGAACAGCGTGTCAGCACCAGTGCCACCGATGAGGTTTTCAATCACAACAGCAGAACTGAGCGTCAGCGTACGATTTGTATGCACCGGTTGAATCGACGTCGACGCGAGATTCACGACCACGGCTGTGGTCAGGCCTGCAAAACTCAATGTATCGGTGCCGTTATTCGGCAGTTCGGTAATAGCATCAGCTTCGGAACTCGAGGCTGTCCCGAAGAGATAGACGTCGTCACCCTGCCCGCCAAGCAGAGTATCACTCCCGGCACCGCCATTCAGCGTATCGCCAGCGCCGAAGCCGGACAGCTGATTGGCGTTTGAATTGCCGATCAGTGAATCCGCCGCAGAACCACCGGTCGCGTCTTCTATGCCTGATGACGATGTCAGCGTTAATAGTCTGCCCAGGTTCACCCCCTGAGCAGCCGTCGTTCCCAGATTCAGCGTAACGGCAGTGGACAACTGACTGAAGTCGATCGTATCGCGACCGCCACCGGGAACTTCTTCGATCGTATCGGATTCAACCAGTTCTGACGGCAGGAGGACGTAGAGGTCGTTGTCGGCACCGCCAGAGAGTGTGTCGTTGCCGTCGCCGCCCTGCATTGTGTCGAGGCCTGCACCACCCCAGATCGCCAGAGGAATGCTCATCGTCGCACTGGCGGCCCCTGAATTGAAGTTATCATCACCACCAACGCCTCGCAGGCGGAACTGCGTGACGTCAGATGTGGCATAACTCGCGGTATTCAGGTTGCTGAATTTCAATTCAACATTGAGCCCATTGGGTGTGACCGTGACGGTATCGGCAGAATCCGTTCCGAATGCCATCACCGGCCCGGCAGGCTGATGATAGACTCCTGCAAACGCCACCGTATTATCTTCGTTCCGTGGATCGACGTCGGGCTCAACGACAAGGTTCGCACTGTCTGCCGTGAACAGCAGACGATAGTCGATACTTGGGTCAGCGAATCCGGCTCCGGGAAGGTTAATGCCGCTCCCGAGTGTCAGATTGACCGTGTGAACTCCCACGGTACGATCCGCAGGAATGGGAGAGAACGTGCCGATTTGCGTATCGACGTTGTCCATCAGTCCATCAATGGACTGAAAAATGTCGATATTGAACGGCGCGACATTGCCGTTTGCGATTTCATACGTAATCGCAATTCCGGTGCCCCCATTACCCGTCGCGCTCGTCATGCGGATGTCCGGGCGCTCAGTGGCGAAGTTGACAAGCAGATTCATCGAACCAGAGGTTGCGTGGTTGTTTGAATACACCGCGATGCGGTATTCCTGACCGGGAACCGCATTCGAGATGTTCAGCGAAGTGAGCGGCCCCTGGAGCAGCGTTCCGGCGGCATTAAAAAGGGCCAGTCGCTGAG
>CAIJTV010000319.1:0-14293 GCA_903823635.1 uncultured Planctomycetaceae bacterium | reverse complement strand
GACTTCTCGATCCGGAATACTGGATGGAGAGTTACCAAATCCGGTTCCGGCGGATTTGAGTGGCTTTTTGCTGAATGATAAGTCTAACCAAAGCGTGGAGTCGCAAGTCGGCGCTTTTATCGGCCGTTATCAGATCATTCGCCGCCTTGGGCGAGGTGGATTCGGGATCGTCTTCCTGGCAAACGACGCGGATCTGGATCGACTGGTCGCGGTCAAGCTGCCTCATTTGCATCGTGCTCAGCACCAGGATTATTTGCAGACGTTTTTGCGGGAAGCGCGGACGCTGGCACGTCTGGATCATTCGGCAGTTGTTCCGATTTACGACTGCGGTTTGATCAATGATGGTCGCTGTTTTGTCGTCTCAAAATACATTGAGGGACGGGATCTTTCGCATGTCATGTTGCAGGGGCCTCTGCCAACTGTTGAAGTCGCTCGGTTGTTGATTGATGTGGCCCAGGCACTGGATCATGTTCATCGAGCCCGAATTGTTCATCGTGACATCAAGCCGGCTAATATTCTGGTGGGGGATAATGGCCGAGTTTATGTGGCCGACTTCGGACTGGCCCTGCGTGATGAAGCAGTCTCCGGTGGCCAGGAAGGTCTGGCCGGCACTCCAAGCTACATGAGTCCCGAACAGGTGCGAGGCGAAGGTCATCGAATTGATGGCCGCAGCGACCAGTTCAGCCTTGGTGTTGTGATGTATGAAATGCTGACTGGCGAAAGGCCGTTTTCCGGCGGAGCGTCTCACGATGTTCTGTATCGCATTCTGACACAAGATTCGATACCGCCTCGCGAGTTAAAGCGAAGCGTTCCATCCGAGTTGAACCGTATCTGTCTCAAGCTGTTGTCGAAGCTGGCCAGTCAGCGATATGCTGAAACAATTGAGTTGGCGGAAGATCTACGAGAATGGCTTAGTAAGGCGGAGGTTCGAGAGAGCGACGCTGGCGGTGTCGCTCAAAGTGCCGCAAAAGTTTCCGTGCCTGAGGCAAGTGCTCGCGACGGATCCGCCTTCGTCGTGACGATTGTTCCTCGCGGCCTGCGTGCATTTAGTCGTGCGGATGCGTACTTCTTTCTGGGTCTTCTGCCGGGCGCACGAGATCGAGATGGTTTGCCGGAATGCCTGAGCCATTGGAAACGGTGGGTCACCGTTCGTGACGATGTGCCGGACCTGCAGCGCGTGGGAGTGATTTCGGGACCGACAGGGTGCGGCAAGTCTTCGTTAGTTCGAGCGGGGATGGTGCCTTTGCTGGGCCCCGAGATTGTCACGATCGTTCTGGAAGCAACCGCAGACCTCACGGAGAAACAACTGTTCGTTGCGATTGAGCGACATTGCAGCAACTTGACAAGCAGTACTTTGCCAGAAGCGCTCGCTGAGATTCGTCGCGGCGGTGGTATCGGAAAAAACCGCAGCCTGCTGATTGTTTTGGATCAGTTTGAACAATGGCTTCACGCGCATCCGGATCCGGCGGATACCGAATTGGTTCGCTCGATTCGCCAGTGTGATGGGGCAAGGGTGCAGTGCGTTGTGCTCATTCGAGACGACTTCTGGCTGGCGTTGAATCGCTTTATGGAGGCCGTGGAATCGCCATTGCAGCTTGGTCGAAACGCGATGATGATCGACCTGTTCGATCGTCGCCACGCACGAAAAGTACTGATCGAGTTTGGTCGCGGTTACGGTCAGCTGCCTCCAGCACCCGAGCCTCCGGATCGTGATCAGGATCGATTTATCGACGGTGCCATCGATAACCTGGCCCATGATGACAAAGTCATTCCGGTTCACCTGGCTTTGTTCGCGGAGATGGTGAAGTCGAAGGACTGGATTCCTTCGACTCTGCGAATTCTTGGTGGTACGGTCGGCATCGGGGCTCAGTTTCTGAACGACTCTTTCTCCGCCACATACGCGCCAGCCAATCAGAAAGCTCACGATGAAGCTGCGCGGAGAATTCTAAAGACGCTGGTCCCCGGGCTGGGGGTTGAGATCAAAGCCAGCCGCAGAACTCGAGCAGAGCTATTAGCGCTATCAGGCTACGAGGAGGACCGCGCTCGATTTGACATGCTGATGATGATCATGGAGTCGGATCTCAAGTTAATCAGCGCGACAGAATCATTGGACCGAACGCGATCCGAATCCAGTCCGTCCATGACAGAGCAGACAGCGTATCAACTGTCGCATGACTTCCTCGTCCCTTCGATTCGAGAATGGTTGACAGCCAAACAGCGTGAGTCATTTCGTGGACGTCTGCATCAGCGACTGACCGAACAGGCCGGACTTTGGAGCCAGCAAAAGGAGAATCGCTTCCTGCCTGGATTTTGGGAATGGGTGCAGGTGCGAACGGTGCTGTCCGCCAGTCAATTGTCGGCGGAAGAGAAGGAGATGATGTCTGTCCGCGACCGGAAATCGCTGACGTTAATTGTGGTGACCGTGACAACTCTGGTTCTGTTGGGGATCGTTCTGTTTCGTTACGATCGGCAGATTGGTGTCAACTCCCTGCGAGATCAGTTAATGATCGCGGATCCTGAACGACTCCCGGTTCTGATCAATGAGCTTTCTCGGCATGGAGCGTTGGCCGAAACGGCTGTGGCGACGTCACTGAGTGCCGCAGAGAAGGATTCATCGCAGGCGTTCGCTCTGCAACTGGCGCATCTACGCTGGAATGACTCGACGCTTGAGGATGTGTTTGTCTCCGCATTGACGTCGTCAATTCCGGAGAATGCTGTCCTTGCCGGCGATGCAATGCAGCGATGGAGCGATGAAATCGTTCCGCGATGCTGGAAAATTGTTGATCAGATTCACAATTCGGACGACGGCGTCGTGCCGGTGAACGATGACACCAGGTTTCATGCTTTGGTGATTCTCGCGAAAATGGATCCACCTGCGGATGAGCAATCTTTGGCGCGGTGGAACGTAGCCGCAGAAAGAATCTCGGAGATTCTGATTCACGCGTGTACGAAGCATCCCGATGAATACAGTCAGATCTCGACTTCGTTGCAGCCGGCAGCAAAGCCGCTGATTCCCCACCTCTCGAAAGTGCTGGGAGTTACCAGCGAGGAAATTCGGAACAGTTTCGCGCTGTCACTGCTGATTGATTATCTTGGGGCCGATCACGCGACACGAACGCGACTTTCCCTGGACGCGTCAGACTGGCAGATCGAACGCATGGTGCCCGCGGTCAAAACTTTGGACATGAGCGTACTTTGGCAAGTTCTGAATACCGAAGAGGACTACAACGATTCCCCTCAGGAGCAGAACAGAGTGGCTCATCGGCGAGCGATGGCCTTCGCGTTGCTGCTGAAACACGCCGGATCGGCTCAAACAGAAGGACTCTGGAAGCACTTCCAACGCACACCAGTCAGTCTTGTGAACACGACGCGATCCCAGGCGATCCGGCTTCTGGCGTTACTCAATGTCGCTCCCGAACGACTCTTGTCAAGACTGCGTTCTGAGACAGACCCTGGTATTCAGTATGCACTTTTGATCTCTTTGGGAGACTACAAGGAACAGCAAGTACTTCGGCTTGATGAAGCTCGTGGGTTTGTGGCATCAATGCATCGTGATACACCCGACGGCGGTGTGCATTCAGCCGCGGAATGGTTGCTGCGTCGGTGGGGCATCCAGCAGCCAGCCGCCAATCTCCTCGCAGAAAATGCAGAGACCGCGCTGCACGGACCTAAGCCGCCTCGCCAGTGGATGAAGTCGCCTCGATTGGATTCCTGCGACGGCCATACACTGATTCGAGTTGCGGGAAAGACTGACTCCAATGTGGGGCATGACTACTTCATCGGCGCGCACGAGGTAACTGTCTCGCAGGTGCATGAATTCGATCCTGCGATGTACAACGCGCCCGAGTATTCGCGGACGGCTGATTCACCGATGTCAGTTGTTCAATGGCCAGATGCAGCCAGATACTGCAATTGGTTGTCTCGACGCGAAGGGCTTCCCGAGTTCTATCCTGCGGATGCCGCGAACTGGGAAGCTGAAGCCGATGATTTCAGAAAGCCGGGCTATCGACTTCCGACAGTGGCCGAATGGAGGCTGGCGGCTCTGGCCGGTGTTGGTGGAGAGCGATTCTACGGCACGGATTTGTCCGTTCACGCAAGGTACAGCTGGTGTGATCGGAACAATTCTGAGTATCTGCGTTCGATCGGAGCTCCAGTCCTGCGTCCCGACGGGACGGAGATTGTCGTCTCGAAACCGATTGGACTACTCCGCCCGAATGATTTCGGTCTGTTTGACGTTCAGGGAAACGTTGCTGAATGGTGCAATGACAGCAACCCCGGCAATCGTGGTGAAAGTGGCCAACCCCTTGAACGAGCGATGATGGGCGGTGCGGCAGGTGGGAGCAGCTATTACGAGAACGCGGTTGATGTGTCCTACATGCTGATGATCATTCAGTACAACTCACACGGTTTCCGAGTGGCTCGAACAATCCCTGAGCCATAGGAGATGGCTCGAAGTCTTGTCCGTGAACGGTGCGCCTTCGTTCGCTCGGGCGAACTTGTCACACCCTACAAATTGCAAGGTTTTCTGTAGGGTGTGACAAGTGAGCCTTCGCGAACACAGGCTCACCGTTTGAGCCTCCAATTGAATCACACCGGATACTATTTCAAGGCTGTTTCCTGGCAAGAACGATCAGCGCTGAAACTCGATCCACACTGTCGCAAAGTGCCGGCTATCCTCGCAGGATATCCCGCACGACAGTTCCATGAACGTCCGTCAGCCGGAAGTCGCGGCCCTGGAAGCGATACGTGAGTTGCTCATGGTTCACACCAAGCAGATGCAGGATCGTGGCGTTGAGATCATGAATGTGAACCGGCTTATCGACAACGTTGTAGCTGAAATCGTCGGTCTCGCCGTAAACCTGTCCGCCTTTGATGCCACCACCCGCCATCCACATCGTGAAGTTGCGAGGATGATGGTCACGACCGTAGTTCTCCTTCGTCAACGTTCCCTGGCTATAAACTGTGCGGCCAAATTCTCCGCCCCAGATCACCAGAGTATCGTCCAGCATTCCTCGCTGTTTCAAATCCTTCACCAGCGCGGCGCTCGGGCGGTCGCAGGCGGGAGCCATTCCGCGGATCGCGTTTGGCAGTCCGCCGTGATGATCCCAGCCACGCAGGAAGACCTGAGTAAACGGGACGCCTCGTTCCGCCATTCTTCGTGCCAGCAGGCAGTTGTAGGCGAATGTTCCAGGCTCTTTTACTTCAGGCCCGTACATATCCAGAACGCTTTGAGGCTCATCGGAAATATCGGTCAGATCCGGGACCGATGTCTGCATGCGGAACGCCATCTCGTACTGAGAAATACGTGACGCAATTTCCGGGTCGCCAACGGTATTCAGTCGATCGGTGTTCAGCTCGGCCAGCCCATCCAGCATTCGACGGCGAGTCGCCGGGTCGACACCGCTTGGGTTCGACAAATACAACACGGGATCGCCCGATGATCTCAGAGCGACACCGGCATGACGAGTCGACATAAAGCCGCTGCCCCAGAGTCGTGAGAACAACGCCTGCGTCTGAGCACCGCCGGGAATTCGCGAGTGCAGTACAACGAACGCCGGCAGATCTTTATTGGGACTGCCCAGTCCGTAAGAAACCCACGACCCCATGCTCGGTCGACCAGGCAACTGACTGCCGGTCTGAATATAGGTGATCGCCGGGTCATGATTGATCGCTTCGGTATTCATCGTTTTCACGATACAGATATCGTCTACGATCGATGCGATATTGGGCAGCAGTTCGCTTACCCAGGCCCGATGCTCACCATGCTGCGCGAATTTGAAAATCGACGGAGCACACGGGAGGCGAGTCTGTCCCGACGTCATTGTTGTGATTCGCTGACCATTGCGAACGCTCTCCGGCAGATCCTTGTCAAAGAAGTCCGCCAGTTTTGGCTTGTAATCGTACAAGTCCAACTGCGACGGTGCGTCGGCCATGAAGAGCCAGATCACTCGCTTAGCTGCCGGTGAATGATGCAGACTGGGCAACTCACCGAATGATGTCTTGACCGGCGTGTTGGCCGAAAGCAGATTGGGATTCAGGACCGACGCAAGTGCAGCAGTCCCGATACCAGCCGCTGACTGGCCAAAAAAGTACCGGCGAGTCTGCTGTAATGCGTGTTGTGCAAACGGATGCATGTAAAAATCCTCTCAGTCGTCTGACGACGTTATTCCTTGGTTATTGCTTCGTCCAGATTCAGCAGCAGATTCGCCATCATTGTCATCGCGGCGTGAGTGGCGGGATCGATTCCCTCCGGACGCAGTGATGCCCCGATGACCAGCAATTTTTCCGCCTCCGCTGGATTCGCCTGATAGTGAGCCAATTGCTCCGCATGGACTTTGCCCAGGATGCTCAGTTCATGTTCGGATGGCACGCGAGCCGTGCAGACGCGGAAGCCGAGTGTCAGTTGAGACGCCGGATTGTCGCCGCCCTCTTTGATCATGCGAGCTGCCAGATTCCGAGACGCCTCGACGTACTGCTCGTCATTCATCAGCACCAGAGCCTGGAGCGGTGTGTTCGTCCTTGCCCGACGAGCCACACAGGTTTCACGCGACGGAGCATCGAAGGCCATTAATGACGGCGGCGGTGCAGTTCGCTTCCAGAACGTGTACAGACTTCGTCGATAGAGAGCTTCGCCGGCATCACGCTTGTAGTACTGAGTCGTACTGCCCACGAACGCCACGGCCTCCCAGATTCCATCGGGCTGATAAGGCTTGACGCTCTTTCCGCCAAACTGTTCCGACAGCAGACCGCTCATCGACAACGCACTGTCACGAACCACCTCCGCATCCAGACGGAAACGAGGCCCTCGTGCCAGCAGTTCATTGTTCGGGTCGATCTGAAGCAGATCCGGGGACACTCGCGAAGACTGGCGATAAGTTGCCGACATCACAATCAGTTTCTGCAACGCCTTGATGTTCCAGCCGCTTTCGACAAACTCGACAGCCAGCCAATCCAGCAGTTCCGGATTCGTTGGCCACTGTCCCTGCAGGCCAAAGTCTTCTGCTGTCTTCACAAGTCCCACGCCAAAATATTGTTGCCAGTAACGATTCACTGTCACGCGTGCGGTCAGCGGATGAGACGGATCTGTCAGCCATTTCGCAAGCCCCAGACGATTTCGAGGAGCATCGGCGGGGAGCGGTGGGAAGACAGCCGGTACGTTCGCTTCGACCTTCTCTCCGGGCATGTTGTATTCGCCGCGTTTCAGTATGAACGTCTCACGCGGTGTCGGCAGGTCCGCCATGATCATTGTGATCGCAATCGCCGCGTCGGTCTCATTCCTCTGCTGCGTCATTTCATCGATCTGCTTCTGCAGCGGCTCGAACGTCAGGCGAGTTTTGGGATGAATGAACTGCACAAAGTGATCGCGAATCAGCTTAGATTGCTCTGGAGTTCGTTTGTCGGTTTCGACCTTGATCGCATCACGAACCGGCTGAGGCACTGCGGACTTTTCGACAGACTTATCTGCCGCTTCCCAGGCCAGTTGAGATTCAAACGACTGATTGCCCTGAAGAGTTTTGGTCACGCTGCCGGCATGATCCCAGTAAACAGTGCCGCCGAACTGAGTAAACGCCCAGCCATTCAGCTCTGTGCCAGCCGGAAGCCCAACATGAGCCGCGTTGACTTCCAGACGAACCCATTCGCCCGCTTTAGGCAGTGGACCCATTGAGCGATGTTCAGGAGTATCTCCCGCACCAAACGCGATTGTGTCTTCACCCCAGAACGCACGATGGTTCCAGTTGCCGTCATTGAACTGCAGCATCACCGTCTTCGGTGGGTTTGCTGGATCAATCCAGCAGTAGGCGAACAATTTATCACCTTCGCCAATCTTCAACGTCGGCGCGGCACCCGGGAAGAAATGTTGACTCATGGCATCAGCCTGACGCCGAGTTGACCTGGTGCCGGCATGCACAGGATGATCAGGAGCCGTTACAAATTCCCAGGGGCTATCGCCTTCCAGCTTAGCTCCGGCCGGAGCATCGTCTTCGACCCAGATGTAATCGGCAGGCTCGGGCGCGGCGACGACTGTACCGGCTCCGGGGTCCACGTATTCAACGCTCGCGAGAGCCTTGTTGACTTCTTCCCGAGTCACGGTCAGCTTCTGATCAAGTTCACTGAGCTTTGCCGTTTGTTCAGCCGTTGGCACCTTAATTGTCGGCGGAGGTGCCAACGCATTTCCATCCATCGCCGCGTCGGCTGACGCATTGTAGAAGGCAAAGAGCTGGTAAAACTCCTTCTGCGAAACGGGGTCAAACTTGTGGTCATGGCACACCGCACAACCAAGCGTCATCCCCATGAAAATTGTCGACATGGTTTCGGTTCGGTCGACCGCATAACGGACGAGAACTTCCTCGTTAATCGATCCACCTTCACTCGTCGAGACATTACAGCGATTGAAACCGGTGGCAATTTGCTGATCAATCGTCGGATTCGGAAGCAGGTCGCCAGCGAGTTGTTCGATCGTAAACTGATCGAACGGTTTATTGGCATTGAAGGCACCGATCACCCATTCGCGATACTTCCACAAGGCACGTTCGTTGTCGAGATGCAGTCCGTGCGAATCTCCGTAGCGGACAAGGTCCAGCCAATAGCGAGTCATCTGTTCGCCGTAACGACCAGAGGCCAACAGTCGATCAACAAGCTTCTCGTAAGCATTTGGATCGGAGTCGCTGACGAATGCATCAACCTCCTGAGGTGTCGGCGGCAATCCTGTCAGATCAAGAGTGACTCGTCGAATCAAATTGTAGCGATCCGCTTCCGGCGATGGCTTCAGACCGGCTTTATCGAGCGTCGCCATGACAAAGCGGTCGATTGGATTTGCAGCCCAGTTCTCCTGACTAATTGCTGGCAGAGCATGGTGTTCCGGACGAATAAACGACCAGTGGCCTTTGTATTCGCCACCCTGCTGAATCCAGCGAGTCAATAGTTCAACCTGAGTTGCCGTCAACTTTCGTTCTGTCTCCGGAGGAGGCATCATCAGGTCCGGGTCGGATGTCGTGATGCGAGCAATCAGGTGACTGTCTTCAGGCTTTCCTGCCACGATCGCCGTTAAGCCGGATTCCAGCTTGGCTGTGGCTCCGGCATGACCGTCTAATCGTAAGCCGGCTTTGCGTTCGGCAGCATCCGGGCCATGGCATTTGTAGCACATGTCCGAAAGAATTGGCCGAATCTCCCGATTGAAGTCGATTCGATCATCGGCTGAAACATAATCATTCAAGCCGACAGTCAAGCAGCTTGTCAGCAGCAGCACTGACCGACAAATTTGGAGAGAACCAGGAGACATAGCAGTCCTCAGCGACTTTTCGTGAGTCTTTAGGTGGGAGGAACGTGAGGGGAGGCGATTACCGCACAATTCTCCATGTTTGTCAATGAATCAGAACATTTCCAAACTAAACAAACGCTCTCCGTGGTCCGGTTCGAGCGATCGCAGCGGCTCCGCTATCGCCTGTTTTGCGATCAGCCGCCGAGAATCCCTTGCCATGCTGAATCATAGACAGCGGAGAGCCATTGTCTCGCAATTCGGTCGCCGTAAGGGCGTCGCTGCCCAATGGCAGACTCTTCATTTCGGGATGTCTACGCGCATGTGGCAAAGACGTGATCGGTCCCCGGTTGCGTAGAGTTCCTCAAGCAAATGAGTCACCTCGGGGTCGTAATCAACGGACGTCATCTTGCGTCCATTATGAATGCGAATCGGTTTTTCCAGATTCAGATTCCTCAGATCCGGCGACAGAAAGATGGACACATCTGAGGGAGCTGACCTGATCCGAATCAGATTCGAATCATCGCTTAGCAGATTCAACTCCGCCGGGCGGTACGTCCCGTTCGGGGCGGGGGTTTCATTATCGAGCTGTGCGAATTGCGGCGGCAGGCCCTTGAGTTTGACCCATGACCAGTGCAGGTCAGTGCTTCTTAGCACGTTCGCATAAATCTTCTCCGGCGAACGATTGCGACGATAGCGAGACATCCAGTCGAAGATGCTGATGAACTCTTCGTGATAAATCTCCAGCCCGCGCGAAGGATACTTGACGAAGGTTGTGTCAAACACGACCTTCATTTCGGTGTCGCGGCGAAACAGCTTGGCGGTCAGCGGCCCCATACGGTCGAACCATCCGGCCTGAGCATCTCCGATCACAACATACCACGGCATTTGTATCGCATTGACGGCGGTCCATTGCAGATGTCGAGAACCCGTTCCGCAGATCGAGATCAGGCCGGCGAAAAGGTCTGGGTGCGAGGCCGCGAGATCCATCGCGACGTCGCCGCCGAAACTGTGCCCGGCGATGAAGACCCGATCGTCATCGATACGCAGATGTTGCTTGAGTCGCGATATCAGCCCCAGAAACTGACGATGAAATTCGGCTGAAGTCGCATAGGCGGTCGGCGGAGCATTGGAATCATCGCCCGTCTTCTTTGACCAATCCGGTGCGACGAGGATATAGCCATTATTGTCTGCCAATCCCTGCCAATAGCTCAGATTGCGTGCAGCATCGTCGAAGGGGCCGTGCAACGCAATCAGCAGAGGGTACTGTCGGCTTTCGTGATACTCAGGTGGTACGCGCCCGACGGCTCCAAGAGAAGACTCTGTGGTCTCAAGGGCAAAACTTCCACCTGCGGCGGGATCAGAGAACTCAATCGGTAGTTCTGCAAAGGCTGGCAGGAGTTTCACCATTGCAGCGACGCGTTCAACGCCCAATCCTTCGAGCCCCGAGATTCTTTCGGCCAATGCCTGACGAACGGTCACTTCATCCGGCGATGTGTTCATGTAATCAAGGATCAGTTCGCGGGCGTCGAACAGTGACACCACGTCGTTCAGGTTACGAACGGTGTTCTCTGCCCCAAGCAGCCAGCCGGATAATGCCATGCCAAGAATTTCATCCGGTGGGATATCTCCGGGAGTGCTTGCCACAATTTCGTACGCAGCGAAGCGGTCGATCGTGTCAGGATTGATTTCTCCCAGCACGGTGCGGCTGATCAGGGTCACGGATTCACGGAGCTGATCATCTGCAATTCCTGCCACGAGTTCTGGTATCGCGGCGCGAATAGCTTCGATCCGCTGATCGATCGCCTCATAATCCTTCTCAAGTCTTTCAACGCGAACGACGGTCTCGGGAGTCAAATTGTTCCGAGTCAAAACTCGAGCCCCATTTGCGGCGAGCTTGTGTTGGCCTAAGTCACGTCGTTGTTCCAGTTCCTTGGTAATCTGGCGAGCGATCTCCTCGCGGATCTGCTTCTGCTCTTCAGAATTTTTCAGTTCGGGGAAGTTGATCAGGAGCGATGAGAAGACCGCCCCGGCTTCCGGCAATCGATCTGACTTGATCAGCATTTTGACGAGATCCAGGCGCACATTGCGATCTCGATAGTTATCGACAAGGCTCAAAATCGCAGGCAGGTGCTGTCGCGGAATTGAGTCAAATGTGATGCTGTAGCTCCAGTCGTGCGTCAGGCAGGAGACTTCCGCGTACAATTCATTGACCGCGACGATGCCGACAACGATCTCATCCTTTCGGCCGTTGGGGCGGTGCAATGTTCCTCGGGAAACTCCGTCGGTGTCGAATGGCCCGAGCGTCGGAATTCCTTCCGGCATGACCTTGCGTGAGATTCGCTTTTGAGGAATCACGAAGACCGAGTTTGGCCAGACAAGGTTATTAGCCACGGGGGGTTCCGCGCGACGACCGGAAACATAGATCTCGCGAGCCTTCTGGTCGATCAGTCGCATTTCCAGTTGTTGATCGGGGCGATCCAGAGGTCCTCCACCGCGGCGAATTGGCGCCAGCGTCGTCGCCTTGGAATACATCCCGCTGAAGATCATGCCATTCTCAACTCGAATCGAACCTGGAGCAGGACGATCGGGAGGCGGCAAAGGGATTTCTTTGAGGACCGCTTTGGGTTCATCGAACGCATGTACGATCGCCATGCCTGAGAATGTGACCAGGGCTGCAAGCAGCCACGGCCAAAGCTGGAGAGTGTGTCTTTCAGAACTTCGCATGAACATTCCGGACTTCAACGAAGGACGGGTGGGTGAGGCCGCACTGGTAGCTGGATTACTCTGTCAGCATGAAATCAACATCCGAGGCCGTGATTTATTCCCCGATTCAACTTCAAGACTCACGAACACGCAAATGACCCTATTTAACAGGCAGTTGATTGAGTCGCGTATTGAGCTTTCTCGTTTAACGGCGAGCCGCAGGCGTCGGGGAAATCGGTCAACGAAGCCTTCGGCTTGCCGTTATAACGACCAAATCAACAAGCCACTGCCGGACTACGATCGACTTCCCACCAATGCAAACAGGCCGACTCGAAATTCGAGCGGCCTGTTGTGATTCGATGCATTCAGGAATCGTGCGACGGTGAGTCGCTTATTCCATGAAGAAGTCCGTTGGGCCACGAAGTGTATAGTACGGATACTGATACATTGCCGGAGCTGAATTCTCTGGCGGTCGCGACAGATTTGACGGAACCTGATAAGTGTGGAAGTTGCGATGCACAGGATGGAATGGCAAATTGCATCCCGCCTGGCACCCTCGCTGAGAAGGAGGGCATGAGTCGCAGTTTGGAGCATGAATCATCTGCCCATTTGGACCAGTCGACGACTGGCACATCGGGCAGCCGTCAGCCATGACGGCTCCGTTGCTCCTGACTTCATGCGGACTCTGGCCACGCATGACCGGAGTCGTAGAAGAGCATCCGGTGACAAATAATCCAATCGCCCCCGAAAGCAGTACAGCCATTTTGCTATGCATCGAATTCACTCCCTGGTTTTCCCCAAAACCACTCCTCTCCGTTCCATGCAGAGGAGTTAAAGGGAACTCAGTTCGGGAAACACGCGGAGCCATCTTGGCTCGGGTCTCCTGAATGAGAATCATCCCTGCTAACCGTTATCGGCAGTTCAACCGGAGAATCGTGTAAAATCCCTACAAATCCTCCAGCGTTGAGACAGGAAGACTGTGTGGTCTTGCGAAAACGGGAGGTCCGGAATACAGTCCAAGCTAGGAATTCACGTCCGAGGCAACTCGGAGGCATCGCTGTAAATGTCAGCGAATTTAGTGTTTGTGACGAGAGAGGGAGCATTCAAGTGCATATTGCCGCATCAACGCGAAGTCTCTGGGATTTGGCGTTCCCGGCAGCCTGCCTGCAGATTCAGGAACTGGGATTCGACAAAGTCGAGATCTGGCTGAACGAAGATTACGATCAACTGAAGCCATCGAAGGTCGCAGTGGATCCGGAATCGTCTGCGGGGTTGCTCAAAGAAGCCAGCCGTTTGAGCCCTGCGGCGATCTTTCTTGAGAGCGAAGTGGATATGCCGACGTTTGCAGGCATCATCCGCTTTGCGAAGCTCCTGAGAGTTGCTCAGCTTACGATTCTGGCGTCTCCAAAGGGGACTCCATTCAATACAGAAATTGACCGCCTCCGTGAACGCAATACTTTGTGTTATCAGGCTGGAATTCGTTTGTCGGTCGTAACAAAGTCGGGGACTCTGACTGAGGATCCTCATACGGCTGTCGAGTTGTGTCAGTCCGTCAAGGGGATGGGCATCACGCTGGATCCAAGCTACTACATTTGTCGCCCCGGCGGTTACCTCGAGCACGACATGGTTTATCCCCATGTGCTGCATCTGCATTTGCGCGACACATCTCCGAACGAGATTCAGGTCCTGGGTGGGCTTGGCGATGTCGACTACAATCGCATTGTGGCGATGTTGCGACAGCACGGATACCAACGCAGTTTGAGCGTGGATCTGCTGCCAAAAACCATGGAAGGCGAAGACCGCCTCCGCGAAATGCGCAAGCTTCGCCTGCTGCTGACCAGCTTGATGTAGTCGCTGGTTACAAATGGTCGGTTGGGTTGGCATGGGCGATTGAAGCTTGTGCGACTCACGGCGATTGTTTCTAACGGGCCGAAAACTGGCTTGGCCATTCCATTGACGACCCCGCTTCGACGTATTCTTCGGGAGCCGGGATCGCTGCGCATTCAGGGCGCAGACTTTTCTTCCGGACTGGAAGCTCCTATTCTGCTGACCCGCCTTTGTTTCTGTTGCAGTGCCCCTGCGTTTTTGCGTGGCTCTAAGTTGGATTATGGTTCTGCTGGAAATATGTTCCGTTTGGCACGGGCGATTATGCTCGTGGCAACGGAACTCCCGGCCTCCAGTCCAAGGAACCCACTGAGGAACTATGATGAAGAACTTCGCCCTTGTAATTTCACTTGCGGCTGTGTTTTTTCCAGCTTCCGGGCTGATGGTTCTGGGTGAAGATGAATGGCCTCAGTTTCGTGGTCCAGGCGGACAGGGGCATACAGAGAT
>CAIJTV010000318.1:0-2237 GCA_903823635.1 uncultured Planctomycetaceae bacterium | reverse complement strand
GCCTACACCTTGCCTGATGTTCTGAAGGCTGAAGATGGTACGAAGATTGATACTGCGGAACTTTGGACCGGCAAGCGTCGTCCGGAGTTGCTGCGGATGTTTGAGGAACACGTCTTCGGAAAACTGCCGCAGGGGGAAGTGAAGCTGCGAACAAAGGTGCGGTCGGAAAATCCTAACGCGATCAACGGCGCGGCGTTGCGGCGTGAGGTGACGGTTTACTTCTCGGCGGATGACAACGGTCCACAAATGGATCTGTTGATCTACACGCCAGCGAATGCCAAAGGTCCTGTGCCAGCGTTTTTGGGTTACAACTTCAACGGAAATCATTCGGTCGAGAAAGACCCCGCGTTGCATATCACGGAGTCGTGGGTTCGCAACAACAAGGACTATGGGATCGACAACAATAAGTCGACCGATGCTGCTCGTGGATCAGAAGCCAGCCGCTGGGCCGTTGAGAAGATTGTGAAAAGTGGCTACGGCCTGATCACGATTTACTACGGCGATGTTGATCCGGATTTTGACGATGGCTTCAAGAATGGTATTCATTCGCTTTTCGAAAAAGGTGACGCTCCACGTGCTGTTGATGCTGGTGGTTCCATCAGTGCCTGGGCGTGGGGATTGAGCCGTGCTTTAGATGTCCTTGAATCCGATTCCAAAATCGATGCGAAGTCCGTGGCGGTCTTTGGGCATTCTCGATTGGGGAAGACCTCGTTGTGGGCCGGAGCCACGGATCCTCGTTTTGCGATGATCATCGCAAACGAGTCAGGCTGCGGTGGTGCAGCGCTAAGCAAACGCTGGTACGGCGAAACGGTGGCCCGAATTAATACTTCTTTCCCCCATTGGTTCTGTTTGAACCATCGCAAGTACAATAACAACGAACAGGCCATGCCAATCGACCACCACATGTTGATCGCTCTGTCGGCTCCTCGACCGGTTTATGTGGCCAGTGCTGAGGAAGACAAATGGGCAGATCCCTATGGAGAATTCCTTGGGGTCTATCACGCGGGTCCGGTGTATCAGTTGCTTGGCAAGAAGCCGCTGCCCTCAGAGAAAATGCCGGCTGTCAACCAGCCTGTCATGACGGATGTGGCCTACCATGAGCGTACCGGCGAGCACGACGTGAAGGACTTCGACTGGGAACAGTATATTTCCTTTGCGGACAAGCATTTGAAGAAGTAACGCTTGCGGTTTGTCGATGATGGCCTGACTTCGATTTTCAACAATCGCAGTCTGCGTTGTGTGACGTGCGTAGCGTGTCTCTCAACATTAGACTTCGGCGGTTGATCGCCTGAATAGAAGCGACTGCTTCCCTGTTTCGTGATTTGGATCTGACCACAGCTATGAAATTCGCTCTTGTTATTCCTGATGGTGTTGCCGATGAAGGTCAGCCGGAGTTATCTGGTCTGACGCCGCTGCAGGCTGCTCAGATTCCTCACATGGATGAGGTGGCTCGGCTGGGGATGGTCGGGCAGACGGACAATGTTCCTGCGTCGATGCCGTCCGGCAGTGACGTCGGGACCATGAGCCTGTTTGGTTACAGTCCGCTGGAGTTTCACACCGGCCGCGCGCCACTGGAAGCGGCGGCGCAGGGGATTGAACTGCATGACGGTGACTGGGCGATTCGCTGCAATCTGGTGAACATTACTGAAGGGCGGATGACAAGTTTTACGGCCGGTCAGTATCCCAATGAGATGGCTCGTGAGCTGATCACACTGTTGCAAAAAGATCAATGCGGAGACAGTCACTGGAAGTTTCAGCCGGGTGTCAGCTATCGCAATCTGCTGTTGTATCGTTCCCGCGGAGTCGCCGCACCGTTTTCGAAGCAGACGGAGAGTACTCCGCCGCACGATATCACAGACCAGCTTGTCTCTGAGCATTTGCCGAAGGGGCCGGGAGCCGATGAACTCCTGCGGTTGATGGATCACAGCCGACAGTTATTGGCGGATGCGGAACCGAACCGTCGACGTCTTGCAGCCGGAGAACTGGCGGCTACGCAGATCTGGCTGTGGGGACTGGGTCAGCGTCCGGCGTTTCGATCGTTTGTGGATCGCTATGGTGTTCGAGGCGCTGTGATCACGGCTGTCGATCTGCTGCGCGGGATCGGGCGATTGATCGGCTGGGATGTCGTGGAAGTCGAAGGAGCCACTGGTTATCTTGATACGGACTACGCGGCCAAGGGGCGAGCGGCGATCGAGACATTGTCACGCCCTGATAAGGACTTCGTTGTCGTGCATGTG
>CAIJTV010000317.1:0-1800 GCA_903823635.1 uncultured Planctomycetaceae bacterium | reverse complement strand
TGGGGCACTTTTTGTTTGAACGTCAGGAGTTCAAAGCCGCTCGGCCTTATTTCGAACGACTCTACAAGTTGGCCCCCACAGACAGCGACGCACGCAGCATGATGAGTCGCTGTGATGCCGAATCCACGATGAAGAGCGGTTATAACGACGCGGACAATACGCGTGACGTGAAAGTTGAACAGCCAGCGGCTCCTATGAATGCTTATGAAGCGGATCGCTTGGCACGCCGAGGTGGCCCGAAGCCGGCGGATGCGCCAGGAGAGTCCGAGGAAACAGATATGATTCATGCGATTCGCAAGGATCCTCAGAACGTCAATCTGTACCTGAAGCTTGCAGAGCACTACAAGGGAGCCCGTGAGTTTCCGAAGGCCGCTGAGCAGCTGAATAAGGCCTTGGAGTTGTCGAAGGGCAATGCGGCTATCAGCGAGCAGCTTCAGGAAGTTCAGCTGACGATGCTTCGAAATGATCAGGTCGAGGCCGAAGAGCGAGCTCGCAAGAACCCCGGCAAGGAACGCCTGATCGAAAAGGCGAAGGCTCTCAAGGCCGAATTGCTGGAGAAGGAAATTGCGTTTTACACGCACGGTGTGGAAAACAACCCCAGCGATTTGAAAAAGAAGTACGAACTGGCCAGGCGACTGTTTGATGCCAAGCAGTACTCCAAGGCAATCCCTTTGCTGCAGCAGGCCGTGGCCAATCCCGCGATGAAGAGCGATGTGCTTGTGCTCTTAGGCGAATGCTTTGTTCGCGACGGCAAACTGGATCTGGCTCGACGACAGCTTGAGAAAGCTCTGGATGGCTTGAATTCTCAGGATCGCCCGGATGCATTCAAGACGGCTCATTATCTGCTGGGCCGCATCTACGAAAAGGCCGGCAAGACTGAACAAGCCGAACATCACTACGGCGAAATTATGGCCGTTGATTATGAGTACAAAGATGTGCTCAAACGCATGGAAGAAATGCAGGGAGCGACCGAAGGCGGCATCGGGGAGTGAGTTTTCGATTTTCGATTGCAGATTTTTGATTTCAGATTTCAGAAAACAAAAGAAGCCGTGCGGATCAAGTGATTCGCACGGCTTCTCTTACATGTCGGTTGGACATTCTTGTCCGACTGAGTTCAGGACGGGCACGAATGCCCATCCTACTCGAGAATCAATTCCTGACTCAGCACTAGCCTTTGGCGGCAGCGAATCGGCGAGCCACTTCGGCCCAGTTCACAACGTTCCAGAACGCGCCGATGTAATCAGGGCGTCGGTTCTGGTAGTGCAGGTAGTAAGCGTGTTCCCAGACGTCGAGTCCAAGAATTGGTGTGCGACCTTCTGACAGTGGTGAATCCTGGTTTGCTGTGCTTTCGACAACCAGAGATCCGTCAGCCTTAACGCTCAGCCATGCCCAGCCGCTGCCGAAGCGAGTTGTTGCGGCCTTGCCGAACTGCTCCTTGAAAGCGTCGAAGCTTCCACAGGCCTTATCGATTGCTGCAGCCAGATCACCAGCTGGCTTGCCGCCGCCGGTTGGCGAAAGAATGGTCCAGAAAAGTGCATGATTCGCGTGGCCGCCACCATTGTTACGAACGGCAGTGCGAACTGCCTCTGGCACAGCGTTCAGGTCGCTGACAAGATCTTCCACAGACTTGTTCAGCAGTGGTGAATCTGCCAGAGCGGTGTTGACGTTGTTGATGTAAGCCTGATGATGCTTGGTGTGATGGATTTCCATCGTGCGAGCATCAAAGTGTGGTTCCAGCGCGTCGTACGCGTAGGGCAGTGCGGGCAATGTATACGGCATTTGAATTGTCCTTCATCCTGA
>CAIJTV010000316.1:0-5429 GCA_903823635.1 uncultured Planctomycetaceae bacterium | reverse complement strand
CATTGAACTCTGTTTGTCATACCTGTTCTCGGTCCACTAAAGGCGTCAGCCGGAGTCTGTTCCGGCGAACGTGCCAGAGTGTTTCAAATATGTTTTCAACGGCCAGCCAAAAGTCGTTGGCCGCGGGAGCTATTCAAGTCTCGGATCGATTCGAAGTGTTCCGTTTCCGGTTCGCTGTCGAATCTCTTGCCCAGCGCTTTCCACCGTGATTTCGCATGAGACGCCTCGAACACTACCCAGCAGAGCTTCATTCGTGGCCTCAATTTCAAATGAGATTTCCTGGCTATCGCGAGTCAGCATCGGAAGGGGTGCCAGTACGTTAACGCCGCGAGGCAATCCCAGCAGTTTGATCGAGGCACTGCCATCAAACGGACTTTTGTGCTGAATGGTCCAGTTGTACTTCTTTCTTTCGCCACGCCGAACCGTCTGCGGTTCACTGCTGAGCTCCACGAAGGGTTCGGCAATGATCAATTCAACGAGCGAAGAGGAGACTCGTATACGTCCAGTGCCGAGATACGCATCGAGATCGTCACGAGTCGTGGATGCAGAAAGAACAATCGGACACTTTCCGAGAGGGGCATTGAGATCTCCGGTGATATGCAGAACGGCCTCGTTAACTCCCGCAGGAATGATCTGTGCTGGCTGGACAGAAACGCCGGGGGGAACCCAGTCGCACTGGATTTCTACCGGATCATTGAATCCTTCTTGTCGAATGATCCGCACGGGAATCCCCAGTTCTCCGCCTCGGACCAGAGCGGCCTGTGGAGCTGAGATTTCCACGGAGAACGGCGCTGGCTTTGTGACAGCAAAGACAAATTGATCGAGCCTTACCGTGCGCCACGCATCGCCTCCAGAGTGATTAATGAACGGGATCATCTGTTGTGAACGACTCTCAAGCTGCACGTTCGGATCGACAGATTTTGCTTCCAAAGTGATCAATGCCGTGCCAGGCTGGGAACCTTCATCCGCGACGAATTGCACAGGCCACATTGTTCGTCCTGCGGGCACTCGGCCACTCACCATTGTCACGCCATTCGGAAGCCCGTTCGCGATAAGCTCGAGTTCACTCTGGAAAGTGGTGCCCTGCCCTCGCGGTAAACTGACATTGACTGTCCAGCGATTGCCTTGGGGAACGACGAGGCCACTGGTTCGAATACACTCTTCCCAGTCAAACGCAGTACTCATCAAGACGGTATGGACAGAATCAACAACGCGTTCAACTTCAATCCGATAGACCGCAGTTGCCCCACTCACTCCGTTCGTATCCGAGACTTCAATCATGTAATCACCATCAAGCCGAGGCTGCCAGATGACCGAAGGATCGAGAATTTCTTTCAGGCCGCCGCCACTCCGAAAACTGGTTCCAAACACATCGCGATCAACCAATGAACAATCATCGGCTTCCAGTTCGGGCTCTCCCTGAACGCCCACAGAATCAACCGGGCGAATCCTGATCGTTGGGTCAATCGGTGAACCCAGCGTGGCTGCATAAACACGAACACGCCAGCGATCCTGCTTGCTGACCCTGACATGGAAGCTGTCGACATCACCGCGTTGATCAATCCGTCCGTTCAATGCGACCGGCAGGGACTCGGCGACCGTGAACGCTGCCTCTTTATTCTCCATTAGATTCTGCAGGTGACTCGATCGCAGGAGAATTGGTGACGGAGCTTCTCCGAAGTACTCAAAGGTATTGCCGGAAGCCCATTGTGACGGTGGAATTTGAATCGTCTGCTCGTAGAGGCCTGCGGGATCTCCAGCCAGTTCAACAATTTGCTGAGAGCCAGCCGTGCCACCCAATGGATACGCGATCAGCGGACGTCGATTCGTTCCAATGTGCAGACAATAGTCTTTGTCAGCGGGCGCAAAGAGAGATCGCCTTACCTCAACGAAAACATCCTGGTTGTCTATAGCGAGGACTGACGCCATCGGGTCCTGAAGATGCAGTGAGTTATCATCATTGGCGGACAACTCGCGCCCGGAAGCATCCAGAATTCGAACCGTCAGATCATAGGCGGAATCACCATAATGGATGTCGGCGATTCTGACAGCGTCCACTTCGGCCGACAGCGTCTGGCCAGCCGCAACGGTCACTCGATAAACATCCACGTCTCCACGAGCACTCGCCCCCATGTGGCCTCGAACAGTTGTATTTGGAGATACTGAAAGCGCCGTCGTGATCGTGTCGTTGGAGTTATATCCCTGCTCGTTTTCGTCGATCATCGTGAAGGGCGAAACATGAAATGTTCCCAGCGAGGTGATTTCTGTATCTGTTCGGATCCGAAAAGGATGTTCGCCCGGCACGCAGTCTGGTGCGATCTCGAATACACAGCGAATCTGTTCTTCGATACGACCGCCGTGAGCCAACCCGATGGGGTGAGCAAGGTTGGGAAGTACTTCAATGCTGATAGCTCGAATGCCCGGCTTATAAAAGACGACTTCGCGAGCATCCTTCAGGCACATTCCCTGAACTGTCACTTCGACCGTCGTGCCCCGTTGAGCCATACGTGGACTCGTGGACCCGATGTGCAGCAACATGGCTCCGGCGAAAAGTTGCCCCGGGAACAGCAGAAGAACCATTGCCAATGCAGCCAGACATCGGACAGTCGAAACAACAGAAGGTCTGGTTGTTTTCCTCTGAAGGTGGATCACGCGGGACGCTGCTCCTCGTTCCGGCCGAAATCGATATGCCAGTGGTGTCATCAATTCATTTCTCTCAGCGGAGTTAATCACCAGATACGATGCCGCGCAGGTTTTGTCGACGCGCGAAGACGAGCCATTCGGCAGGACGTTCGCTCAGATCAGTCCTTTGGCGAGTTTGCCATCTTTGATGATCTCAATTGGCCGCGTGCCGAAGGCGACGAGCTCTTTATTGGCATCGATTCCGAGCTGGTGATAAATCGTGAACAGCAGGTCTTCCAGCACCAGAGCATCTCGCGCTGGTTCCGCTGCAGTCGAGTCACTGGCACCGTAAATAAGCCCGCGAGCAAATCCACCGCCAGCCAGAAGGTTTGAGTAGCATCGGGCCCAGTGATCACGACCACTTGTTGAGTTTACTTTGGGAGTTCGTCCGAATTCCGAAGTGACCCAGAACAATGTTGTATCCAGCAAACCTCGCTGATCCAGATCCGTGACAAGTCCGGCAATCGCGTGATCCAGTGCCGGCATCTGATCGAGACAGTTGTTCCTGACGTCGACGTGGGAATCCCAGGCCCCGTAGGTGACAGTCACAAAGCGAGTTCCGGCTTCAACAAGCCGCCGAGCAAGGATCAAACGTTCGGCGAGTCCCTTGGGATGAAACTGATTGTCCGGACCTCGCAAACCAACAACATCTCGCCCGTAAAGCTGCATTGTCTCCTCAGTTTCGCCGTCCAGCGTGAATGCGGCCTGAGCAGAGGCCGAGGTCAGAAGCGTGTAGGCTCGCTGATAAAAGCTATCCATCGTCTCCAGCGTAGCTGGGTCCGCTTCAAGTTCTCGAATCTGTCGCTCAATCACATCTCGCGCGGATTTGCGACGAGCAAAGCGGTCGGCTGTCACACCATCAGGAATCGAAAAGTCTCGGACCTTGAATCCTTTTTGTCCCGGATCCGCGTTGAGATCAAACGCTCCATAGGTACTGCTCAGGAAACCTGTGCTGCCAGCAAAGCTATGATTGTTGGGGATCGCGATATAAGGAGGAAGTTCACCCCGAACGCCAAGCTCATGCGAGATCACAGAGCCCATTTGAGGATAATCGATCACGGCCGTAGGCGTGTAGCCGGTAAACAGATGATAGGTCGCCTGCTGATGATCCGGAATTCGGCCGACGAGGCTCCGCACGACCGTAATTTTCTCCGCGATCGCAGCCGTTCTAGGCATATTGTCACTGAAGATATCGCCATTCTTTGTCTTCGTGACACCAAACGAGCCACGATACTCCACTGGAGCTTCTGGCTTTGGATCAAGCGATTCCTGTTGTGGCCAGCCACCGCCCAGGTGAAGCTGAATAACGCTTAACGCTTTTGCCGGAAGTTTGGTTTTTGAGCCAACAGCAGAGAACGCCTGATTGGTCGATTCATGGGCGCGACTTTCCAGCGTCAGCAAGTCCCCCAACGAAAGTCCCAGCGCGCCGCAGATTCCAGCCTGTACGGCACTGCGACGAGACATTTGGCGAAAACCAGCGCAGCCCCGAATATTGGCGGCGTTACGTGAATCATGACTCGACATTGGCAATCTCCTGTTGCGGACCTCGGCAGATTGTCCTGCTGAAACGCTGGTCTGTCCAACAAGAAAGGGCTATTGCCGCAAAGTTCAAGGCCGGCCAGTCAGCAAGCAAGTCCGTCAGTCATCGGGATGGCGAATGCAGGAAATGAATTCAAAAAACGATCAGATGTCGCTATTTCGCTGGCAGGGTCCGTACGAAGGTCATAGAGAGATCGATCCAGCGGGTCAATTGCTGATCGCTGTCGATTCCATCAGGCTCAACGATGATCCAGCCCTTCATTGGTCGACCGGTAAGATCCATCTCGCGGACATCCGGTTCCGTCAGTGCAATCTCGGCTTGCTCGACACCCAACCTTGCGATCAACGAGTCGTTCCAGACGGCAACCAGCATGTTTCCGTTCAACAGAAAGCAGACTCCACCAAACATCTTCTTCTCTGTTATCCCCCGGCGTCTGGAAAGCACGTGCCGAATTCGTTCCACGAGTAACTTCGAAACAGCCATGGAGTACTCGAAGCCTGAATGAAGAGTTGCCAGCGGAACGACACAAGTGGAATCTGCTGCACCGAACTTAAGACCAGCTCTTGTCTACTTAGCTGGCTGGCACACCGGCTGAAAAACTGTCAACAATGGGCGATGGTCGCTGGTCTTGTCACTGTCTGGAAAATCTCCAGGCCGCACAACGACATTGGAGACACCATTCCAGTTTTTTGCATCGTTGGCAACAAAGACAAAATCCAGTATCGAATCTGGATAACGATCAACTCGTCGATCCTTGATCTGGCGATCATCGGACCAGTTGGAGTCAACCAGAGGATTAGGCTTTAGCCAGGTCCAGACATCCCCTTCCATCATCGCCTGAAATCCAGGATTCCCCTGTTGAGTCTTGAAGTCAAAGTCAAAATTGAAATCTCCGGCCGCAATAATAGGCTCACGAGAATCCATCGCCCATTGACGCAACATACGAGCCTGCTCAGTCCGCAGATCTGCTTCTCCTCTTGCCAGATGATTTGCGATCACCCAGAACGTCGCACCGTTCGACTTGAAAGCCAGCTTTACCGCGAGTGGCGAACGAGCACGCAACGCTCCAGGTTCTGAAGCGTCCGCAGAATTTGTGAAGTTTCCTTTTAAACCGCCGTGGCGATGGATTTCCAAAGCATCCCGAAGTTCAAACTTCGTCGAATCCACAAGCAACATCAGACTGTCTGTGTCGCCGAATCCTCCACTG